>DATFDC010000156.1:0-3440 GCA_035252415.1 Solirubrobacteraceae bacterium | reverse complement strand
AGGGCGGGTTGCCCGCGCCGGGACCGCGCCCGGCGTCATGCCCAGCCCGACATGTCGGAGCTCGCGCTCCAGACGCCCCTCGCGCACCTGCTCGCGCGCGTCGTCATCGAGCGCCGCCGCGTGGAGGGTGTCGCTGACCCGCTCGATGATCGTCGGGCTGAGCTCGTGCCCTTCGGTGGTCAGGAGACCGCGCGCGGCCTTGGTCAGGCCGTCCACCGCCGCGCGCTGACGCGCCACCGCGGTGCGCAGCGACCCGGCGTCCCCGCGCCCGGCCAGCACCTGATCGTGCGCGCTCCGGAGTGCGTCGCCGGCCTCGAACAGCTCGTCGATCCCCTTTCGCTGGGTCCGGACGAGCTGGTTGACCGCCCACGCCGCCACCGACGGCTTGCGCAGGGCCGCCACCTCACCCGCCTCCTCCCGGCGACCGGCGCTGCGCAGCTCGCGGGCCAGCGCGGTCCGCTCGGGGACGAACCGATCGAGCGGAAGGCCGTAGAGCTCGCCGGCGTCAGGCATACAGCTCGGGCCGCCGATCGGCGAACACGTCGTTGCGCTCGCTGGTCCGCTTGTCGCGAGCTTGTTGCAGTGCGCAGCGCGCCACGATCGTCGTCGGCTCGTCCGCGCACACGGGACCGGCCAGCGGGAAGCCGTCCGGGCAGACGATCGCGGTGCCGGACACCCACTCCACGCCGCGCTCGGTCCCGCACCGGTCGCAGGCGGCGATGAACATCCGGTTGCTCGAGGCGCCCGCCTGCACCCGGACCACCTCGGCCGGGCGCTCGGTGGCCGGGCGCGGCTCGCGCGGCCAGTTGGTCGGCACGCACAGCAGATCGGCGCCGGCCAGAGCGGCCACGCGCACCCACTCGGGGAACTCGAGGTCGTAGCAGACCATCGTGCCAATCCGGCCGTGCTCGGTCTCGACGACCGGCGGGCGCCCGGCCCCGGACTCGAAGAACAGCGACTCGCGATCCCACAGGTGGGCCTTGCGGTAGGCCGCACGCACGCCGGTGCGGTCGACGATCACCGAGGTGTTGCGCAGCACCGAGCCGTCGTCCTCGCACACCCCGCCCACGATGACCAGATCGTGCTCGCGGGCCAGTGCCGTCCACTCACCGACCGTGGGACCACCGTCGAGCGGCTCGGCGCACGCCCGCGCCTCGGCCACGTCGGCGAACACGTAGCCGCTGACCGCCAGCTCGGGGAGGACGACGATCCGTGCGCCGCGCGCGGCCGCGTCAACGATCGCCGCCCGCGCTCGGGCGCGGTTCGGCTGGAGCTCACCGATCCGCGGCTCGAGCTGGCAGCAGGCGACGATTACCTCGCTCACCGGCGCGAGACGGCCAGCAGCGCCAGCAGGTCGAAGGCCACGGCGGCGGCGTTCAGCGCGGTGATCTCCCCCGGCGAGTCGTACGCCGGCGAGACCTCGACCACGTCGAAGCCGGTGAACCGGATGCCGGCCAGCGCGCGCAGGAAGGCCAGCGCCTCGCGCGGGTGAAGGCCGGCCACCTCGGGCGTGCCGGTGCCGGGCGCCGAGGCCGGGTCGAGCACGTCGATGTCGAACGAGAGATACACCGGACCGCCGTCAGAACCCAGGCGCGAGCGCACCCGCGCGGCGTACTGCTCGGGGCTGAGCGCAATCAGCTCCGACCCCGGAATCACCTCGAACCCGAGCTCACGCGGCACCTTAAGGTCGGCCGGCTCGTACAGCGGCCCGCGCATCCCGGCCAGCAGCGAGCGCGAGGGGTCGAGCAGGCCCTCCTCGACCGCGCGCCGGAACGGCGTCCCGTGGAAGTAGCGCTCGCCGTAGTACTGGTCCCACGTGTCGGCGTGGGCGTCGAGCAGGACCAGCGCGACCGGCCCGTGCACCGCGGCCTGGGCACGCAACTCGCCGAGCACGATCGAGTGGTCGCCGCCCAGCACGAGCGGCACGATCCCGGCTCGCAGCACGGCCTCGAGCGCCGCGGCGATCTGCTCGGTCGTGCGCAGCGCGTTGCCCGGGGTCACCGCGAGGTCGCCCCCGTCGACCACCGACAGCGTGCCGAACACGTCCACGTCGAGCGCCGGGTGGTAGGGCCGGAGCAGCGTCGAGCCGGCCCGGATCGCCTCGGGTCCGAACCGGGCGCCGCTGCGAAAGCTGGTCGCGGTGTCGAACGGAACGCCGATCACCGCGGCGTCGACGCCCTCGCGCGGAACCTCGACGTTGGGCAGGCGGGCGAACGTGCGCACGCCGGTGTAGCGCGGCGCGAGCATCGGGTCGGGCGGCTGGAACGAGGACCGGGCTTGGCTCACCCGACCAGCATACGATCGGCAGCCGTGGCCCAGATCACGACGCAGCGCCTGCTGCTCCGGCACTGGTACGAGGAGGACCTGGCGCCGTTCGCGGCGCTGAACGGCGATCCCGAGGTCATGCGCTACTTCCCCGCCACGCTCACCCCCGCCCAGAGCGACGAGTTCGCGCGCAACATCCAGGGGCTGATTGCCGTGCAGGGATGGGGACTATGGGCGGTCGAGGTACGGGATGGCGCGCCGTTCATCGGGTTCGTCGGGCTGAACCGCCCGCGCTTCGAGGCCCATTTCACGCCGGCCATCGAGGTCGGCTGGCGGCTCGACCGGCCCTATTGGGGTTGCGGCTACGCCACCGAGGCGGCCGCCGCCGCACTCACCTTCGCGTTCGAGGAGCTCGACTGCCCCGAGGTGGTCTCGTTTACCTCGCTGATCAACGAGCGGTCGATCCAGGTGATGCGCCGGCTCGGCATGGGCCACGATCCGGCCGACGACTTCGACCACCCCGCGGTTCCCGACGGTCCGCTGCGCCGGCACGTCCTGTACCGGATGCGCCGCTCGCGGCATCTCGGTAGGTCCTGACCCTCCCCGGTCCCGCGCGTCGTCGTTCGCAGGGGAAGTCGGTCGTTCAGATTCACCGATCAGGAGGAGAGATGAGAGGACTTCGTGTACTGCTGGTGCTATCGGGACTCGCGGCCGCGCTCGCGTTGGCCGGCGCGGCATCCGCCCGCCCGCACCAGGCTCGCACCCATCACGCGACGCACACGCGTTCCAAGGCGCTGATCCTTCCCACGATCAGCGACTGGCAGTACATGGGCAACGACGGGACACCGCCGGAGCAGAGTTCCTGCAACGCCGTCGGCCGGCGCTGCTTCGACCCGGCGGCGATGGCCAACTCGTACGACTACACGAGCGTGCACAACCTCGGGAACGAGGGCCAGGGCAAGACCATCGCGATCGTGGACTCGTTCGGATCGGACACGATCCGCCAGGACCTCGCCGTCTTCAACAAGGCGTTCGGGCTGCCCGACCTGTGCGGCGAGACCGGGCCGAGCAACCCGTCGGCGAACTGTTCGTCGAGCAGGAGCCCGCGCTTCGACATCGTGTGCTTCCAGGGTTGCCCGTCTCCCACGCCCCCGCCGTCGAACAACGGCACCGGG
>DATFDC010000155.1:0-20953 GCA_035252415.1 Solirubrobacteraceae bacterium | reverse complement strand
GCCCGGCCACCTCGACCGCGGACTGCTCGGAGATCCGCTCGGCCGGCGGCCTGAGCTCGGGCGCCGACTCGTCCACGGGGGTGGCTCCGGTCAGGGCCGAGACCAGCTGCTCCTTGGTCAGTTCGGAAACCGGCCGCGTGGCCACGATCCGGCCGTCCCGGATCACGGTGGCACGCTGGGCGATCGCGAAGATCTCCTCAAAGCGATGAGTCACGTAGAGGACGCCGACGTCACCCGCGGTCAGCCGCCCGACCAGATCGAACAGCTTGGACACCTCTTCGCGCGGCATCGCCGCGGTGACCTCGTCCAGCAACACCAGGCGAGTGGAGCCGAGGCTGCCGTAGAAGACCCGCGCGACCGCCACGGCAACCCTCTGCCACGCGGCCAGCGACCCGACCGGCGCGTCAAGCGGTGCGTCGACCCCGAGGCGCTCGAGTGTCTCGGCGACCAGCCGGCCGGTCCTGCGCCAACTGATCGCGCTGGCCGTAGATGTCGCGTAGCCGCCGGCGAGCGCGACGTTGTCGACGACACTCAGCTCGTCGACCAGCCCGAGCGACTGGTGCACGACGCGCACACCAAGCCGTTCGAGCTCCCGGCGAGTGATCGGGAACGCCGCTTCCGAGCCCGCAACCTGCAACTCCCCCACCTGAGTCGGGGCGTAGACGCCGGTGATGATCTTCACCAGCGTCGACTTCCCCGAGCCGTTGGAGCCGACCAGTGCATGCACCTCGCCGGCCGCCACGGTCAGCGACACGTCCGTCAGCACGGACGTGTCGCCGAATTGCTTGGTCAGGTTGGTGAGTTGCAGGGCAGGGGCCGTCATCGGCAAACCGGCTACTTCCAGATCGCCAGGTACTTCTGCTTGAAGCCCGCCGAGTCGCCGACGAAGGGCTGGCCCTTCGGCGGGAGGTTGGAGCTGACCAGCAGGCTCACCGGAACGTGCTCGTCGACCGGCTTCTCCCCCTTGAGCAGCCGGATCGCCTCGTCCACGGCGGCCCAGCCACCCCATTCATTGGAGGCGCCGACGTCCGCGGAAAGCACGTTTCCCTCACGCACGAAGTTCAGCGCCGAGGTCGTACCCAGCTGGGTGTACATCTTGACCTTCGACTTCAATCCCGCCGAATCGATCGCCGGGATGATGAACGTCGACGGCGGATCGAACCCGACCAGGATCGAGTTGATGTCGGAATGCGTCTGCAACTCCGACACGACCCGGCCCGGCAACGTGGTGTTCACCGTCGCCGCAGTGAAGTTGATCTCGGGCGCATAGCTGACACTGCACGCCTTGCACGAATCGAGCTCCTGCTTGGCCGCGGCGAGCACGTGCACCGGAAGCGAGAACTCGGAGTCGGGCATGAACAGCACGTTGACCTTCCCCTGATGGTCAACGATCATCGAATCGGCGAGCAGCTTGCCTTCCACGTTCGCGTCAGGTGAGACTTCGACGTCAACGCTGTTCGGGCCTGGGACGTTGTACTGGAAGATGCTCACCAGCGGCACCTTCGCGGCATGCGCAGCCGAGATCCCCCCCGGAATCAGCCGCGAGTCGATACCGACGAGCACGATCACGTTCGTGCCCTGCGCCACCGCGGTCCGGACGGCCTGGTCATACTGGGTCGGATCAGTGACGTTCACCACCCGCGAGCGCCAGCCGACTGCCTGCGCGGCGTGAACCGTGCCGAGTGTGAGGAGCTTGCAGCCTTCGAGTGCCTCGGTGCAGGTCACCACGGTGAGCGACTTGCCCGCGGGTGCCTTGTTGGGCTGGGTGGGACCGCTGTAGGTGACCGGCGCCTGCCCCTTCTGGATGGCCTGCTGGTAACTCGCCAGACTCGACGAGCTCGAGTTACTCGAGGTGCCCGCCGACGCGTTGGTTGCGCCCGCACTGGAACTGGCACTGGAGCTGGAATTGGAGCTGCCACATCCACCTAGTACCGCTGCGGCGAGCACCCATGGCACGGCAAGCCCGACGATCCTTCTCATCTTTGTCCTCCGTAGTCCTGCGCAGTTGACGAAATGCCTGGCCCTCATACGCTGCCTGCTTACACGTCGACCTTCAGACGGCGCTCGCTGAACTTCCACCCCGAATCCGTCTTGACCAACGTGTCGTCGTAGACGCCGAACATGCTCACCGCGAACCCGGCCGCCCTGTCCAGGTACAACAGGTACGAGCTCGCCTTGCCCCGGTCGCCGTCGACCTCGATGATGAAGTTGGTCGATATGTGGCGCCCGTCGACCGGGAACGTGCGGATGAGCTCGTCCAGTTCGGCATGACCCCGGTACCCCCGGCCGGCGTTCGATCGCTCGAAGAACCCGTCCGGGGTCCAGCATTCGAGATACGACTCGACGTTCCCGTAATCGAACGCGAGGTTGTAACGATGGGTCAGCTGCTTGATTGCCTCGGTGTCATCCACCTCTCACTCCCTCCATCGGTCGCGATCTCCGACAGCCATCCGGTCAACAGCCCGGCAAAATCCTCGAGTTCCTCCATCGGGTAGTGGCCGATTCCCGGGAGCACCTCGAACGTGCATTGCGGGATCCGGCCGGCCGCCCATTCCGCATCGCGCACGTCGACCCAGAAGTCGTCCTCGCCCGCCACCAGGTGCACGGGACACCGGATCCGGCTGAGCTCACCGCGCAGGTCGTGTTCGGCCCAGGCGATCAGGTCGGCCGTCGAGACCAGCGGATCCTCACGACGGTGCCTGGCGGCGATCGCGGCGGCCCGCTCAGGGTCCACGCGGCGGCCGACGCAGGCGAGCGTCCCGTAGTACGTGCGGTCGGAGCGGCTCGGCGAGGCCGCGTCCTCGAGACCGAGCTCGAGCGTGCGCACTGACAGCAGGCTGTTGCGCGCGTCGGCGGCCATCGCCACCACGGCCAGGACGCGGTCGGGAACGTGGGCGGCCAGATCGAGGGCCAGCTTGCCCCCAATCGAACAGCCGACGACCACCGCGCTCCGAACGCCGAGCGCGTCGAGCAACCCGACCAGCCATTCCCGGTAATCACCGAGCGTCCGAACCGGACCCGCCGGAAGGAGGTCCGAGCGGCCATGCCCGGGCAGATCGGGCGCAATCACGCGGTAGCCCGCGGCGGGCAGCGCCTGCAGCACCGAGCGCCACTGAAGAGCGCTCTGCCCGGCGCTGTGCACACACAGCAGAGCCTGGCCGTCGCCCGCCGACTCGACCGCGGCAGTCGCGCCGGCCAGCTCGTGGTAGGAGAGCTCGCTCATCGTGCCATTCCCTCGGCCGCGAGCTCGCGGATGCAATCCCACAGCGCCACCATGGCCTTGGTCAGTCGCAGGTACTCGTAGACGTCGCCGGTCACCGAAAAGTCGCCGGCCATGGTCCGGGCGACGAACTCGTTGCGCGGCGCGCCGGCCAGGTTGACCCACGCCAGCTCACTGCCCGACAGCGTGAACGTCGCCCCGCGTGGCGCCGAGCGGACGCACTCGAGCACCCGCCCCTTGTACAAGCGAAGCTGGATCGAATCGGTTCCGGCCTCGAGTCCGACCGTGCCGTCGAACGTGCTCGTGGCCTCGCCGAACGGAACGCTGGCCGCGAGCCGCTCGACCAGCAGCTCGCCCCAGGCCACTGACCCGAAGTCGGCACGCACCTGCGATCCACCATCGTGGTTCTGGTCGCGGGCTCGAACCATCATCGCGCTGGTGCCGCTCTGAACGACCGTGCCGGCGCCGTTGAACAGGTCGAAGTGCCGATGCACCACACCGGCGGGCTTGGACCGGCTCCGGCGGCAGCGCGTGATCGTCATCTCGAATCCGAGCTCGTCGCCGGCGTGAATCGGCGCGCTGAAGCGCCAATCGAGGTCGAGCATCGCGATCGCCGTGGAGCGAACGGTGCCGAGCTCGAACAGGAGACCGAACACGATCGCCAGCCCGAGCGGCCCATGCGCGAGCGGTCCGTCGAACCCGAGCGAGCGCGCATAGTCGCCGTCGATGTGAATCGCGGCCGCATCACCTGAGAGCTCCACGAACCGCGCGATGTCCGCGTCGGTCACAGTCCGCTTCGGGCTGCGATAACGCTGTCCGACCCGGAAGTCCTCGAAGTACATCTCGGGCGCGGTCTGGTGGACGGCCTCCGAGGCCATGGCTAGCCCGCCTCGACCAGCGCCAGCGCGTAGCGCGAATAGTGCTCGGCGATCTCATCCGGAGTCAGCGGTCCGCTGGGCCGGTACCACAGGGTCACCCCGGCGCACATCGTCAGCAGCGCGAGCGCCGCCTGACGGGGAAACGGCGTGCGGAACGCTCCCGCACGCACGCCTTCGTCGATCAAGGACTCGAAGATCGCCTGATGGCGGTCACGCTCGCGGACGAGCCGCTCGCGCTCGTCATCGTCGAGGTAATGCAACTCGCTGTTGGCGACGAAGCAAGCCGCCTGCTCGGCGATCTCGTAGCTCACGAACGCGGCCACGGCCGCCGACAGCCGGTCGCGTACGTCGTCGCCGGCCGCCGCGATCGCCGCCTCGGTCGCCGCCATCTGCGCGGCGTTCGCCTCGCGCAGGATCTCCAGCAGGATCGCGCCCTTGGACGGGAAGTAGTTGTAGATGTTGCCGAGGCTCACGTCGGCCCCGGCCGCGATCTCACGCATCGACGTGCCGTGAAAGCCGCGCCTCCAGAAGAGCTCGAGCGCGGCGGACATGATCGCCTGTTCGGCCGTCGTGGTGCTTGCCTCGACGGGTCTGAACGAACGTTCGTTCATTCGGCCGCGACGCTATCTGCCACTGTCGCCGTTGTCAAGGCGACTGGACCTTCTGGGCCCTGGGCCGCGTTGATGAGGGCTCGCTTAGCGTTCTGAGGCGCGGCTAAAGGCCCACAACCGGCGGACCGATCTTGTGAGGACCGGGGTCGCGCCTGCATGGAGTGCGGGCGAGCTCGACGATTGAAAGGATGAAGGCAGTGGCTGAGGCGCAGACGGCTCTTCGCGCCGCCAAGGACAACGAGAACCCGCATGCCGTGACGATCGTCGCGGAACTGGCTGGGGACTCGTCAGACGCCAGGATCCTGTTCGTCGACGATGCTGTCGGCTCTTTGGTCGGGCTCGAGCGTGAGCGCGTACTTGAGTGGACGCTCGACGATCTCCTCGGCGCAATCGCGACCGACGGAACCGAGATCGCGAGGCTCCGCCGGACGGTCACCCACGGGACGCCGACCGAGGCCCGGATCGAGCCCGGCCGCTTCGGCCCGAACGGGCTTGTGGCCAGACTGGTCCCGGTCGACCTCAACGCAGACGGGCGCCCAAGCCACGTTGTCTGCACCCTCGCTCCGTGTCCGAGCGAGCCAGCGCGGTTGGCTGAGCATGAGTTCGCCGGCGCAGCCGCCGTCCGCCATCTCCGCGCTCTGCGGCACGCGCCTCTGGCGGCCGATCACCGCACGCGCGTCCGGTGAGGCCGATCCGGCGCGCGGCACCGCCACCCGCGGGCGGCGAGGCCGCCGGCGCTTCATCGACGAGTTCCTCGACCACATGGGCGTCCACATGTATACCGTCGAAGGGCGGGCCCGATGACCGCCGCGTTCGCCGCTGTCAGCATGGGCCTCGGCTTGGCCTACCTGGCCCTCGCCGTCATCGCGATCATCGAGGTCGCACGGGCGCGCCGTACTCGGGGAGTCTCCCGGTTCGGGCTCGCGTACGTCGGGATGGCGATGAGCTGCGGACCGCATCACATTCTGCATGGCACCGAGGCGCTCCAAGGCTTCAACGCCAACTGGCCGATGGTGGCGTCGGTCCTCCTCGGACTACCGGCCGGAGTCATCTTCGTCGGGCTGCGGATCGAGGCGATGGCCGGTGGTCGAGGCGACCGGCACATTCATGGGACACCGGGACTGCTGATCCTGGGGGCAATCGCATTCTGTTTCGCAGCCGGCGTGCTGGTGACCGCCGCGGCCGCCACCTTCGGGAGCGGCCACCCACCGTCGCTGCTGGCGCTCGCCCCGAACCTGTTCGTGACCGTGACCTATTCGATCGTCGGGGTGCTCTTGTTGCGCACCCAGGCTCGGCGGCGTGTCGCCCTCGAGGGCTGGTCGCTGTCGGGCCTGTCGCTCGGCGCGATCTTCCCGTCGTGTGCCCTGATGCACCTCGTCTATGCCCTGTCGGCCCGAGGCGACCTGACGATCTGTCCGGTGGATCTGTTCGGAGTGCCGGCGTCAGCGTATTTCCTCTGGGTGGTCCACCGGCTCTACGAACAATCGGTGATCGACTGGAACCGGCGTCCGATCGTCGGCGCGCCGCGCCGGGCTGAGCGCGCGGCGCCGTGGGCTCAGGGACCGGCGCCGCTCGAGGAGCTCGCCGCGATTCCAGCGCCGCAGGGGTAGCCGAGGCCCGGTTGCGCGGACACTGACCCGGGTACGTCGCTGTCATGTGGGCCTTGCTCTCGGTGATCGCCGTCGTGTTGATCTCGATGTTGATCAATCGTTTCGCGACCGTCGCCCTGTCCTGACCGGCATGTCGCGTGAGGAGGCTCGGTTCCAGGCCCGAGCCGCGATGAGCGGAGTCGGGCTCACCACGCGGAGCCCGGAGGACATCGTCGCGCACCCCGTCCGCCGTCGCATCGTTCTATGGCTGATGATCGTCGGTGGCGCCGGCATCGTCACTGCGGTTGCGTCTCTGGTCCTCTCGTTCCGCGGTGGGGGCGGCGGGTCCCGGCTTACGCGCGCCGGCATCCTGGTCGGAGCACTGTTCGCGCTGTGGGTGCTGTTGCGCCTGTCGCGCGGAATCGCATGGCTGCTTGGCAGGTCTGGCTTCGCCGGCCGCGACTACGCGACGATGCTCGACCTGAGCGGCGAATATGCGATCGCCGAGCTCCAGGTTCAGGAGGGCGACTGGCTGGCCGAGCAATCGCTGCGCGCCATGCGACTGCGCGACGAGGGCATCGTCGTAGTCGGGGTGCAGCGCCGGGGTGTCTATCTCGGTGCTCCGGGACCGGACACCGTGATCGAACCATGTGACACGCTCGTGCTCTACGGCCGCAGAACGCGCATCGCCGAGCTGGACAGACGACGGCGTGATGCGTCGGGAGACGCCGCCCATGCCCGAGCCTCAGCGGAGGCGACGGCTGACTCGCACGAGCCGGCGACAAGCGAATCGCGCGGCGTTCGCTCGAGTACCACTTCGCGCTAGATCTGTTCGCGCGGTGACTGGTGCCGCTTGCCGCGAGCCTGCTCTGAGCAGTCTCCAACTCAGGCAACACCATGTCACAGTCACCACCAAGTCTCAAAGCTTTCAACCTAAGGCGGCTTCGGCCCTTCCTCGCAGTCGCAGCCGTACTCATCGCAACCGTGCTCGCCGGATGTGGCAGCGGTGGATCGTCCAAGACGATTACCACCGTGCAGCAAACCGGCGCGGTCAGTGGGAATGTGGCCTCGCTTCAGCAAAGCTACGTCCAGGTCATCGCCCACGTAGCGCCCGAGGTGGTGCAGATCTCGACACCGCACGGCCTTGGCTCGGGTGTCGTACTCGACAACAAGGGAGACGTGGTCACCAACGCACACGTCGTCGCCGAGGGCGGACCGTTCCGGGTCACCGACTCGCGCGGCCGACGCTACGACGCGAACCTGGTGGGAACCTTCGCCCCCGACGACCTCGCCGTCGTCCACGCGCAGAAGGCGTCACTGCCGGCGGCGAAATTCGCCGACTCGAGCAAGCTCCACGTCGGCGACATCGTCCTCGCGGTCGGAAATCCGCTGGGTCTGCGCAGCTCGGTGACCAACGGGATCATCAGCGCACTCGGCCGCACCGTGCCCGAGCCGACCGGGGCGGTTCTCCCAAACATCATCCAGACCAGCGCGCCGATCAATCCGGGCAACAGCGGGGGTGCATTGGTGAACCTCAAGGGCGAGGTCGTGGGCATCCCGACGCTCGCCGCCACCGATCCCCAACTCGGCGGTGGCGCCGCGCCGGGCATCGGCTTCGCGATCCCCAGCACTCTGGTCAGCGACATCGCCCATCAGATCGTCGCCCACGGGCACGTGGTCAACTCCCATCGGGCGTACCTTGGCGTGGAGACGGCGACCGGGGTCGCCGGTGCCGCGGTTGTCGTCGGGGTGCAGCCGGGAAGCCCAGCCCAGCAGGCCGGCATCAAGCCCGGAGACCAGATCACTGCGGTGGCCGGAAAGCAGGTGGGCTCGGCCGCCGGCCTCGCCGCCGCGCTCGCCGGCCTGGCTCCCGCTCAGAAGGTGACGGTCACGATCGTCACGCCGAACCACTCGCGGCAGACGGCGCACGTAACGCTCGGCCAGTATCCCGGCGGCTGAGAGCCGACGAGCGAGCGGCTCGCCGCAACCGGAGGCCGGGCGAGCCGCTCGCACGAGCTAGATCACGGCGGATGGGTCGGCCACTCCGGCGACGGCCTCGCTTCGGCGGCGGGCGCGGTGATCGGCGATCCGCGCGATCAGCAGGCTTGCCTCGAACAAGAGGTAAAGCGGCACGGTTTCGAGCAGCATCGTGATCGCGTCGCCGGGCAGACACGCCGCGATCAGCCCGCATGCCCCGAGCGCGTAGCGGCGGCTCCGGCGCAGCCGATCAGTGGTGACGATGCCGGCGCGGGTTACCGCCAGGATCACGACGGGGAGTTCGAACAGAAGCCCCATGGCCAGCAGCGTGGTGGCGGCGAACTTGTAGTACTGGCTGGCCTGGACGAGCACGTTGAACCGGGCTGAGTTGAAGTTCTGAAAGAAGCGGACCGCGGCGGGGAGCACCGCGAAGTAACCGAAGGCCACTCCAAGCACGAACAGTCCCGGTATGGCCGGCAGCAGCGGTCGCATGCGACCTCGTAGCTCGGGCTCGACCGCCGGCGCCAGGTACGCATAGGCCTCGAGCAGCAGAACTGGGAGCGCGAGGATCAGCGCGAACACGAATGACACCGTGACGGTGGTCGTGAACGGCTCGCCGATCCCGAGCGTGATCGGCCGATCGCCCGTCGGCGGCGCGGATAGCCGTGCCACGTCCCGTTTCAGGTGGTGAGCCACACCCGACAGGACCGACGGGCGAGCGGGGGGATGTGGCGAGTGCTGCAGCGCGACCACAACGGTTTGCAGTTGCTGGGCGACGTCACGGGCGCTGGCCTGGACGGTGTAGGTCGCGCCGAGCGGGCCGTGGCCGGCTCGGACCTGTGCCTGGGTCTGGTGGGCGAGCGGCTGGTCGATCAGGTCGAGCAGCCGATGGTTCTGCCAGAAGCAGAGTCCGAACGCGACTCCCAGGGCGAGCAGCGACACAATGATCCGGGTGCGCAGCTCGTCCAGGTGCGCGACCAAGCTCACCGGCTCATCGAAGCCGACCGGGCGCAGGCGGGCGCGGCGAGGAAGACGCATGGTCCGGAGAGCGGCTACCGGGCGGCGGTGGAATGCGCCGTCGAGCGCGTGAGGTTCTGCTCGTCGTGCGGCTCGGCCAGCTCGGCTTGCGGCTGGCTGGGTGTCTCGCCGCTGATCGAATCGCGGAACCCGCGCAGCCCGGACCCGAGCGAGCGGCCCATCTCGGGCAGGCGCTTGGCTCCGAACACCAACAGCAGGATGACCAGCAGGAACGCCAGGTGAATGGGGTTATCGAGTCCGATCATGGCTCAGCTCCGATCAGTTGTTGACTTCACTGTGTCTACGAGCCTGTGCGCCGGTCGGATCACTCCGAGTTCCGATGATCGACCCTTCCAGGCCTACGCGATCACGGACATCGGCGGAGTCGTCACCGCGCTCGAGAACGCCGGCGTCGGGTTCGGCAAGCTTGTCGCGATCCGCAACAAGTCTCCGCAATGATCAGCGGGTCCGGCTCAGCTTCCGGCTGGGTGCTGGAGTTCGACCGGCAGGACGTCCTCGGGCGCGTCGACGATCACGAACTGCTCATCGGTGCTCGTGAGCTCGAATAGGCGGTCCACCTGCGGACCTCCCCTGACGATCACGAAGCGCCGTCCTGCCTTGCGTGCCGCCTGCCACGCCCGGATCATGGTCGCGAGTCCCGTGGAATCCATGAACTGCAACGCGCGCAGATCCACGATCACGAAAGCGACGTCGGGACCGATCGCTTGCTCGAGCTGCTCGTCCAGGGCCGGTGCCGATGCGATATCGAGCTCGCCGGCCAGCACGAGCACCGTCGAGTGTGCACTGCGGTTTACCTCGATCTGCAGATGACTCGAGTTGTCCATCGTCGCTTCATGCTCCCGGTCTGACCCGCTGCCGTCCAAAAGGACGCTAGCACTGCGACCTGACGCTGACCAAGTCGAAGCGGCGGAGGTGTCGTCGGGCTTACGGCAAAGCGCAGACGCGACGGATGGCGCCGATCCCCGCGGAGCCTAGTCCGACTGGGTAAGCAGACGATCGAACTCGGCCCGGATCACCGCGTAGCACTCGCACGAGCGACTTTCCAGCTCGGCTCGGTCGAGAACCGTGATGCGCCCGCGTGTGTAGTCAATCGCGCCGGCATCCTGGAGCAGGCGCGCCACCTCGTTGACCGATGCCCGCGTGACCCCGAGCATCTGGCTCAGGAACTCCTGGGTCAGGATGAACTCGTCCCCGCCGACGCGGTCGTGGGTGGTCAGCAGCCAACGGCAACCTCGCTGCTGCACGCTGTGCAGCGCGTTGCAGGCGACCGCGCGCGCGATCATCGACATCAGCGCCTGCGTGTAGCGGTTCAACGCGAAGTTCAGACCGCCGTTGTCCGCGCCGGCGACGAACTCGCTGAAGCGCCCAGCCGGCATCCGCAGCGCCTGCCCGGGAATCTGGGCGAACGCCATGTGCGAGCTGGTCAATGCGGCCTGCAGGAACACCGGCAGGCCGACCATGCCCTCGTTGCCGATCGTCGCGACCTCGACCCCCCGGCCGTCCTCCATTTTCGAGACAAGAGACATGACGCCGTCGAGTGGAAAGTAGACGTGCTCGATTGGCTGGTCCTCCAGATACAGCGTGTCCTTGAGGTCGAG
Source organism: Solirubrobacteraceae bacterium (assembly GCA_035252415.1). Lineage (GTDB taxonomy): Bacteria > Actinomycetota > Thermoleophilia > Solirubrobacterales > Solirubrobacteraceae > Palsa-465. The sequence continues at coordinate 10,042 of DATFDC010000155.1, read as the reverse complement.
GGAAACGAGCTCGAACTCGCTGGCGAGGCGTTCGCGTTCGCGGACGGGAACCATCGCGAGCAGGCGATTTCGCACGAGTGTCTCGCGGTCCACCACTAGCGTCCACTTGCCCCCACGCCGGGCGGCGAACCTGCGCGTTCCGCCGCTGTGTTGATTTTCAACCTGCGACGGCGGCGTTCAGGCGAACCCGGAAGAGCTCGGCGGCGCCGGCGACCGAGCACATCGCCACCAGCGCGTTGCCGATGGACTCCGCCGGCAAGGCAAAGTCGACGCAACCGGTGGCGAGCGCGGCGTTGGGCATCGACGGTATCGCCGCGAGCTGGGGGCTCTCGACGATCACGCGCCCACCGCGGCGCTTGACCTCGCGCACTCCGCGGGCGCCCCCGTCCAACCGGCCCGACAGGACAACCGCGATCAAGCGGGGGCCCAGCGCCTCGGCTGCCGAGGCCAACAGCCGGTCCCCAAATCGGTGTCCTGTACCGCCCTCCGGCTCGGAGATCCTCATCCGCCCCAGCCGGCCGATCGTGAGCTGCGCGTCGTGCGGGGCGAGATAGACGGTCGAGGGCTCCAGGCAGCCGTCCTCGGCGGCGTGCCTCACCGGCAAGGCGGAGCGCCGCGCGAGCAGCTGTTCGGTGATCCCGAAGTCCTCGCCGCGATGCAGGTCGAAGACGATCGCCACCGGAAACCCAACCGAAAGAGGAGCAAGCAGGGCCTGGAAGGACTTAAGCGCGCCCTGGGAACCAATCACGACGACCGCGTCGAACCCGCTCTGTCGGGTAGTTGACACAAGATGGAGACTACTCCGGCCAGACCGCGGCACGCGACGGATCTGAGCGCCGAGCGCCTTCCGATGGTGGTGGCAGCGCCTGCGCTCGGGCCTCCGCATCCGTGACAGGGCGTACGCTCAACACAGTGGCTGAGCTGACTCCCGCGGGCGAGACACGCATGACGTTCGAGCTGCTCTCCGACAGCGACGGCTCGCCGCTGGTCAGGATCACCGGCGAGCTCGACATGCAGACCATCCCCGAGCTGGAAGCGGGTGTCGCGTCGCTCATGACCGGCAGAACCGGCCGCCTGGTCGTCGACGTGAGCGGCGTGGACTTCGCCGACAGCTCGGCGATCGCGCTCTGGGTCCGGTGGGCCAACCACGTCCGAGAGATCGAGCTCCGCGAGCCGCCGCTACTCATCCAGCGCGTAATCGCCAGAATGGGGCTAGCGGAGAAACTGCCGATGACGCCATGACCGAGACCCGAAGCTTCGAGCACGCCCCTGCGTCGGCCGGCGCCGCCAGGCGGTTCGCGGCCGAGCTGTTGGCCACAAGCGCCGAGCCCGACACGCTGGAGACGGTCCAGCTGATGGTCTCTGAGCTCGCCACCAACTGCATCCGCCACACGGACAGCGGGTTCGATCTGACGATCGTCCGAGACTCGGGCCGCATCCGCGTCGAGGCCACCGACCGCGGTGGCGGGAAGCCCAGAAAACGCTCGCCGAAGCCAACGGACGCCACCGGTCGCGGGCTTCAGATCGTCGACATGCTCTCGACCGACTGGGGATACCACCACAGCCCCGGCGGGGGCAAGACGGTCTGGTTCACCCTCGACCGGAGGCATTAGAGGCGATCTCGGAACCCGGCGCGTCCGGCCGGCGAGCGCGGGGGCTTTTGAGATGACCTCTTAGGCCTCGAGGCCGCTCTGACGGGCCAGCGACGAGAGCATTGCCGGCGGCCCACCGCGCAGGAGGACCCTCCGCCGGCTGCTGCGGACGATCCGCCCCCGGTCCTCCAGGCGGACCACCGCGGTGCTCACCGACGGCCGCTGGGCGGCCACGATGTCGGCCAACTGCGAATGGCTGATCGGCAGGTCGACGACGATTCCCTCGCGCGTGACCCGCCCGAACCGGGAGGCAAGCTCCCACAGCGTCACCTCAACCCGCTCCTCGATCCTGGGCAGCGCGTTGATCGCCGACTGGAGGCTCAGACGGCGGGAGCGCTCGATGCAGCGGCCGAGCACCGCGGCATGGATCTCGGGCCAGCGCGCGGTGCGCAGCGCGAACCGGCGGTTGAGCAGCGCGACCCGGGCCCGTGACACGACCGACGCGGTCACCACCGTAGGAGCGCTGAGGTCCGCCCCGGTACCAACCCAGGGGCTGGTCGCATCGCCCACGCCGAGGATCTCGATGTGCGAACGACCGCCCGCGTCGATGCGGATCAGGATCAACCCTTCGATGATGAGCGCGCCGAATCCCCCCGGCTCCACGACCGGATCGAACCGCCACGGGCCGCGTTCGAACACGAACTCCGGCGCCGCCGAGGCAGCCGCTGCCGCTTGCCACTCCGCCTGGTCGATTCCGGCGCCGAGGTCAGGGTCGGCGTCCAGTACCCGCACGGCCGCAGCGCGCGGGGCGGCTCTCGTGGAGCGACCCTGAGCGTCTTTGGCTACCGCAGACAATGCGCCATCTCTCTCCTGAACACAATCGAGCGCCACGAGTAGCGACCGCGCTCTCAAGCGTAGTGCTCTGACAATCAGGTCAGGCCGTCCGTTACCCCGATCGCGGTCGCCCACGCCTGCGTTACGGACCTCGCGTCGTCACTGCGCTGACGACTCGAGCCCCAGCCGCGCGATACCCGTCAGCGCGCGAACGCCGACGGTGCTGCTGGTCCCGGCGATGGGGAGCGTCAAAGCAGAGGCCCGCATCGATTGCCGGCCTTGCCGCGCAAAAGGAGATCAGAATGTCGATTCGCGAACCAAGAACCAGACGACCGGCCCGCGGGCCGTTCCGGCGCCGGGGCCCGGACTTCCACGAGGGCCCGCGAGCGCGCGGCAGTGCGGCGCCCCCGACCCCGCCGCCGCGGGATTCGCGGAGCGAGATCATCGGCTTCAGCGGCCTGCTCGTGCTGGCCGGCATCTGGCTGATCATCGCCCCCTGGGTCCTCGGCTACAGCGCCAGGGACCCGAGATGGAACGACGTCGTGTTCGGGATCATCGTCGGCGTGCTCGCGCTGACTCGCGTCAGCGGCGCGTATCGCGCGGAGGTCCTGAGCTGGATCAACCTGCTCATCGGGGCGTGGCTGGTCGTCGCCTGTTTCACGATCGACTACAGCGCACGCGCGAGTTGGAATGACGTCATCCTCGGGGTCATCGTATTCCTGCTCGCGGCGGGCAGCGCCGAGGCGTCATCGCGCCTGCTCTCGCGGAGGAGGCGGACACTCAATCCGTGAGGTCACAGTCATCGGCCACAGTCAGCTCAAGGAGACCCAGGATGCCGGAACCCAACTATCAAACCATCAGGCTGAGCAAGGGCAAGCACACCTCGCCGGAGGCAGGCGCATGTGTCATGGAGCTTGCGTCGATGCTCGCGAGCGAGCCATTCAGTGACCGCCCGCAGTCCGTGTCACCGTCGATCGCCGCGTTCCTGCGCTGCTACAACGACAGACTCGACGACGAACGTCGCCAGGACCTGTACGAGTACGCGGCCAGGGTCGTGGGCAGCGTCAGTACGCCTGACGTGGAGTGCGCTCGCACACGGCGACTCGCGCGTTGGGCAGACGACCGACGCAGCCGCCTCAACCGCTGGTCGGCGCTGGCCCGCTTCAGGTCGCGGACCGAGCCCGACCGATGTCTCCTCGACCCGGAGTCCGTGGCGTGCTACGCGATCCGGACGATTCGCCGGATCTCCGACGACTCGCACGCCGAGGTCCTCGACCTGATCGACGAGTTGATCGAGATCGGCGCGCCGCGTGAGGGCGGGCTCGTCGCCATACCACACGAATTCTCCGACCGGCTCCGCGCCGCACCCACGAGCCTTCGGAGAACCGCTTGACATGCACCCGCCGGCGCATGAGGCAAGCTCGTGCGCCGGCGCGAGCATGACCGGGACGGACGGGGACGACGCGCTGCCATCGGCCTGGCTGTACGGCCCCTGGACTCGGTGGGTAGAGACCCGGCCGACTTGCTGCGGCTCTCCTTCCTCCTCGGCGCATGCGTGTTGTTCGTACTGGGCCACACCGGAGGAGCGGTTCGGCTGGCTCTCACCTTCGTGGCATGCCTGATCCCGCGGCTGATCGGCACCGCGCTCACCTTCGACATCGCGTTCGGGATGGCGATGTCACTCCAGGCCTGGGGCAACGTCAGCCGCTTGTTCTGGACCTGGCCCTTCTACCACAACATCGTTCACTTCCTGCTCACCATGGCGACGGCCGAGCTTGTGTATTTCGGGCTCGTGTTCCTGCGCCTGGTGCCGGACCTCGCCCACGAGACCGGCCTGGCGCAAAAGGTCGGGATCGGAGTCCTGGCCTTCTCGATCGGGTCGACTGTGACGCGGTTTATGCGAGTACGAGTGGTTCGCCGATCACGTGCTGAACGCGCACCTGCTCGAGAGCTATCACCACGACATCCACGACCTGTTCTTCGGCGGCCTCGGCAGCGTGGCGGCGGCGCTGTGGCTGGCGTTGTGGAGCGCGCGGCGGTGGTCGACCCGGCGGCCGATCGACGACGATCCGTTCGCGCGGGCCCGCGCCGCGATCGAGCGACGCAGGAGCGCAGCGTGCACGAGCCGCGGGCGGCGCGCGCGATGACGAGCCGGGGGTGCACCGGCGGATCGCGCTGTTCATCGCGGCGATGTGCCTTGGCTGCTGCGCCGGCTGCTCGTGACCTGGGACGCGGTCGGTTGGGGCACGAGACGTCGCATTGAGCACCTGGCTCCGCCTACGGATCGACCTCCGTCCGGCTCCCGGCGCGCCGTCGTCCTCGGAGGAGGAGGGTCACGAGGATGAGTGACCAAGCGCCGGCCAGGAGGAAGCCGCCGGCCACGTCGCTCGGATAGTGGACGGCGAGATACACCCGCGACCACGCCACGCCGACGATCAGCAGGCCGGCCGCTACGGCGGCCGCCGCGGCAGGCCCTCGCTGCCCTCGCCGGGCCACCAGGAACACGACGAGGAGCGAAACGAAGAAGGCGGTTGCCTGACTGGTGTGTCCGGAGGGGAAGCTCGCGCTGGAAACCGCCTCGAGGTGATGGACCGGGGGGCGGGAGCGCCCGACCAGTCGCTTGTCCACGTTGGCGATCACGACCGCCCCCGCCATGCTCAACACGACCACCGCCGCGGCGGCCGGACGCCGGGTCGCGTACAAGACGACCGCGACCACGATCGTCAGCGGGAACATCACGTAGCCGCTGCCGATCGTGGTCAATATCCACGCGATCACGGTCAGCGCCGCGGTTCGCTCGGCCGCCACGTCGCGCACGGCATCGAGATCGCTGGCCTGAGTGACGGACACGGCGAGTTCGCCGAGCCCCCAGCCGATCAGGAGCAGCAGGATGAATCCAAGGGTCAGCCGGATGAGCTCCGACCGGTGGCTCACCGCAGGTAGATCGGATTGGAGATGATCCATGGGCGCTCCCGGCCGGCGCTCGCGAGCCACGCCTCGACGCGGTAGCTGCCCGGCCGCTCCGCCTCGACCTCGAGCTTGCGCCCGAACCCCTCGGCGAGCACCCGGCCGTCATGTAGCAGGCGCAGGCGAGCGGAGCGGGGGGCAACCGCCGAGAGCGTCCACCGTCCCGAGCTGACCTCGGCTCCCATCACGGCAGTCCTGTCGTCCCTGCCTCGAGCGTCGAAGCCAAAGCCGCGGGTCGGCGCCAGCGCGTCGACGCCCAGGTAACAGCGCCCCTCGCGCAGCGCGCCGTAGACCGCGGCGCGATCCACCGCGAGAACCCGCTGCGGCCTCTCGTTCACCAGCACGTGCGTGCGCAGTAGCTTGAAGTACCGCTCGTTCGGCATCGGCGAGAGCACGCGTCCGCCAATCCGGACCCCGCTCTGGTGTGCGTCGAGCCCGCCGATCGCGGGCACCCGCCGGCGCGCGCAGAGCCCGTCCCAGCGGGCCATATGGTCGGCCGGCGGGCCGTCGAGTGCGGCCTCGGGTCGCCGGAGGAAGCTCAGGACCTGTCGCGGCGTGCGCCACCGTTCGGCCGTGTCGGTGACCAGGCTCCACAGCTCGATCCCGCAGGTGTCACATTCCGCCAGCGCACTCCAGGGGTGCGGGCGGATGATCCACGGCACCACTCCCCCGCGCGAGAAAGGGTGTGCTGCGACCGCGAAGCCGCCTTCGGCTGCGACCTCGGAGCAGATGTCGGCCTCGCTCCTGCCGCGATGATCGATCTCCTGCGCCAGCCCGAACACCAACAGATGCCCCCGGCTTGTGGTCACCTCGTGGCCTACCAGCAACAGCACGTCGCCGTGCCAGCCTTCCAGGCGGCGGGCCGCCTCGAGCGAGTCGTGATCGGTGAGCAGGACGACGTCGGCGCCCGCGGCGGCTGCCGCCTCGATGATCTCCGAGACGTTCGCCGTGCCATCCGAGAACGTTGAGTGGACGTGGACCACGCAGGCCAGATCGAGCACGCCCTCGCTCTACCCGGCCCGCCGGCGACGCGCCGCGAATTGTGCGAGCACTAACACACGGCCGTGGACCCGGCGACCGACCTGCTTGGATGAGTGAATGCGCCGCCTGCCCGCGAACCCACGCTTTCGGTTGCTCGCTCTCGCGGCCACGGCCGGGGTGCTGTTTGGCGTCGGGACGATCTGGCTGCCCCCCACTCCCCGAGCGAGATCCGAGCCGCGGTGGCCGGCTACGACTGGGCGGCTCCGCTGCTGTTCGTGGCGGCGTGGGCAGCTCTCACGCCGGCGCTGTTCTCGGGGACGATCCTCGCCGGCGCCGCCGGGCTGCTGTTCGGGCCGGGACTCGGGACCGCTGTGGGCGTCGCGGGCGCGACCCTCGGCGGGCTGATCTCGTTCGCCATCGCCCGCCGGTGCGGAGCGGCCGCATTCGAGCAGCTCGCGCCGCCGAAGCTCAGGCGCATCGAGGACCGGCTGAGCTCGCACCCCCTGCGCTCGCTGCTGCTCCTCAGGGTGATGCCGGGAATGCCGGCCACGTGGCTGAACTACGCGGTCGGTCTGACGCGTGTCCGAGCGGGCACGTTCGCGCTCGCCAACGCGCTCGGCGCCCTGCCCCGAACCTTCATCTATGCCGGTCTCGCCGGCTCCTTGACGCACGCATCGCCGGTTCTCACGACCGTCAGCCTCGTCCTGTTCGTGGGACTGGCCGTCCTCGGGGCCCTCACCGCCCTGGCCGAGCGCCGGGCCCTCCGAGCCGCGGCCACGCCGTGACGAGCGATTTCGGCGCCCACCTGGGTAATTATGCGCGATGCCGCGATCCGGCACAGATACCCGGACATCGATTGAGACGAGACCGCTGAGCGACCCGTTGGCGGCACTGTTGAAATGCGACCCGGAACTCGCCGAGGGGCTGAGCGAGGAAGCCGAGGCGCGAGCCCGAACGCGGGTGCTGGCGGAGGTCCGGCACTACCCGCGCGGGAACTGGGGCGTCGGTCCCGACGACTTCGACCCGTGGGGGAGTCTCGGCCTGCTGATCATCGACGGTCTGATGACGCGCGCGGTCACCGTCGCTGACTACACCTGCGCTGGGCTGCTCGGCCCCGGGGACGTGCTCCAGCCCTGGCTGCGGATCGGGCCGGATCATTCCGTCGCCGCCGATGTCGACTGGCGCATTGTCGAGCCGGTCCAGATGGCGGTGCTCGACCGCTCGTTCATGGACAGCCTCGCCGAGTGGCCCGAGATCACCGCCACGGTCTCCCGCCGCATCATGCAACGCCTTCACTGGTTGGCGTTTCACCTCGCCGTTTGCGGGCTTCGCCGGATCGAGGAGCGCGTGCTGCTGGTCCTGTGGCACTTCGCCGACCGCTGGGGCACGGTCACGGGCGAGGGGGTGAGACTCAACGTTCCGCTCACCCACGAGCTGCTCGCCGCGGTCATCGGCGCGCGGCGGCCGTCGGTCACCGTGGCGCTCCGGCGCCTGAGCGAGCAGCAGCGGGTCCGCGCCGCGCCGCGATCGCGCTGGCTGCTGCTCGGGCAGCCTCCGAGCGAGCTCCGCGCGTTGCACGACCGGACGCGCTGAGCCGCGAGCCGGGCAGAGCAACGCAAGGTTTGCCACCCGAACCTGTCACTGTGCGAACTGCTCGAGCGAAGGCATGCCTCGCCGTGAGCCTCTTGCGGGTATGTCCTTCCTCAGATGATGCGCGTGGAACGAATCACGGCCTGCGCGCGGCTCAGCGATCCCGCGGAGCTCTTGAGCTATGCCAGGGAGGCGGCCGACGCCGGAGACGAGTCCTGGCAGCAGTGGGTCCAGGAGTTCGAGCGAGGCGACGCCCTGGTCGTCGCGCTCGAGCTGAGCGTCGAGCTGGCCAACGGCGCGACCGACGAGCTGCACGCCTCCACCCGGGCCTTCTTCATCGATTGCGCCGTTCCCACGCCCCACGTCGAGCGGCAGATCGCGGAGGTGGCCTACGAGGAGCTGGTGGTTCTCGTGCGCGACCAGCTGAGTGAGCGGGGCCACCCGTCGGACCTGCTCGACTGCGCGCCGATGTACGTCCACGTCGAGCTTGATCGCGAGGTCCACCGTTCGCTGTCAGAAACCGCCCAGCGAGCCTCGAGCCCACCGCCGCCGGAGCCGGAGCCGCCTCCGCCTCCTCCAGGACGGTCGGTCACGCGGGCGGAGGTACCACGCTCGGGCTCTGGTATGGCTCCGATGCAGGCATGGACGCATCGCCTGCAGTGGTCGTGGTTTCCGTTCCGGCTGCTGGGTAGGCCTGGGCCGCGGGCTTTTGCTGCTTTTGCAGTTTCACCGTGAGCAGCGCGCATCCCCCGACCGCGCCCGCCAGGACCACAACTTTTCTGAAGCGCCGCTTCGGCTTGGGCTTCGGACGCTGCAGCGCGGTGGCGGCATTGCGAATCGAGGTGACGGCCTCGCGCACGTGGCCGTACAGCCGTTTGTCTTCGGCCGCTTGCGAGCGCTGCTTGCGGGCGCGGCCGTAGGCGGCGCGGAGTCCGCCGGCGGCGTTGCGCAGCTGCTCCTGGACGTACTCATCTTCGAGTAAGCGCCGTGCGTACGGCACGGCTGATTTCGCGTTCTTGCTCTTCGCCATCGATCTCCTCGCAATCTGTCCTGGTGACCCGGCTCTAGGCCGGCTCGGGCTCTTCTTCGCCCGGCCAGCTGCCGGTGGCCCTCTGAAACGCGTGCCGCGAGCCGTGGTCGATCAGACCTCGAACCGCGCGGAAGATCGCGCCCTCGAGCACCAGGGCCGGGATCAGCTTCCCCAGCGAGATCTTGCGGTGCTTGGGATCGGGTGCCTCCTCGTCGTCGAAGGCGCCCCAGATCAGCTCGAAGGCCTTCTTGCCGACCGCGCCGGCAAGGATCCCGCCGACCACGCTGACCGGGATGAACAGGAATTTGCTCATGATGCTCGACCTCCCTCGTCGTCAGGTGCGCTGCTGCTTGGGCGCCCTCCGCGGATCCACGAACGGCTCGACGTCGGCCGGATGTCCGGCTTCGATCTGCCGGCCGCGCTCGATCTCGGCGTTCCATTCGGCACCGAGCAGCACCGCGATGTTCGAGATCCACAGCCAGACCAGGAAGATGATCACGCCGGCCAGGGTGCCGTAGGTCTTGTTGTAGGAGGAGAAGTTCGCGACATACAACGCGAACGCTCCCGAGGCGAGTACCCACACCGCCACCGCGAAGATCCCACCCGGACTCAGCCATCTGAAGCCGGGGTGCTTCACGTTCGGCGCGGCCCAGTAGAGGATCGAGAACATGAAGCTGACCACGAGCAGCAGCACGGGCCACTTCGCGATGTCCCAGATCGTCACTGCGGCGCTGCCGACACCGATGATCTTGCCGATCTGGCCGGCCAGGCTGCCCGTCATGACCACGCCGATCGCGCTGATCGCCAGCAGCGCCAGCATGACCACCGTGACGCCGATCCTCACCGGCAGGGTCATCCAGATCGGACGGCCCTCGTCGATGTCGTAGATCGAGTTGGAGGCGCGCATGAATGCGGCGACGTAGCCCGAGGCGGACCAGATGGCGCCCGCGATGCCGACGATGAACAGGATCCCCGCCGCCCCGCGGCTCTTCTCCAGGCCTTGGATCGCGTTGGTGAGGATGGTGTGCACCGACCCGGGCGCGAGATT
>DATFDC010000154.1:0-5626 GCA_035252415.1 Solirubrobacteraceae bacterium | reverse complement strand
GTCGAGGACATCTCGGTTGTCATGCCACCGCTGCGTGAGATGACGCCGACGGGCCCGGGCGTGTAGGACTTGGCCGCGTCCTTGGCCGGGCCGCCGATTCCCCCCATCTTGATCACGTCAGGGACGATGATCCCCAGGCAGTTGGGTCCGATGATCCGGGCGCAGTGATCGTCGGCGAGCTCGACCATCTGGGCCACGTCGCCGCGCGGGATGCGTTCGGTGACGATCACGACCAGCTTGACGCCGTTCTCGATCGCCTCGAACACCGCGTCCTGGGTGAACGCGGGGGGTACGGTAACCACCGAGCCGTCGATCGCGCCGCCGTGGTGCTCGACCGCCTGCGCCACGGTGTCGAACACCGGCACGCCGTGCACGTCGCGCCCGAGCCGGCCCGGGGTCACGCCACCGACGATCCTCGCGCCGCGACCGTAGTCCAGGCACTCACGCGTGAGGTTGACTGCCTCGCGCCCCGTGATGCCCTGGACGATGAAGGTGGTGTTCTCGTCGATCAGGATGGACATGGATCAGACGTCCGTCTCGGCGCCGACCTCGGCGGTGGTCTGCCGGAACCCGTCGGCGGCCGGGCCGGCGCCGTCCGAGCCGGCGCCCTGGATCTTCACGACCGCTCGGCGGGCCGCCTCGTGCAGAGACACGCTGCGATCGGCGTACTCGACGCCGTACTTCTCGAGGATCTTGAAGCCCTCCTCCTCCCAGGCGCCCGGGATCCGGAAGATCGCGATCTTCTCGGCCGGGTCGTAGCCGAGCTCGACGCAGGCCTTGATCACGCCGCGGGCGACGATGTCCACGCGGGTGTTCGAGACGATCGACATCATCACCGCGATCTTGTCGACGCCGGGCTTCTGGAGCACGAGCTTGGCCAGGCCCGCGGCCTTGCGCACGCTGGGGTTGCCGCCGATCTCACAGTAGTTGGCCGGGTCGCCGCCGTGGGCGCGGACCGCGTCGAACAGCGTGAGCGAGCCGCCGCCGGCGCCGATGACCAGGCCGAGGTTGCCGTCGAACTCGGTGACGTTGCCGGCCACGCCGCGGTGATCCTGGGCGTCGACCTCCTCACCGGCCAGCTCGAACGGAGTGGGATCGCGGGCCAGGCGGGTTTCCTCACCGCCGACCTCGAGCTCGGCGAGCAGCGCGTTCTGGCGCGGGCGGGCCTCGTTCTCCATGTCCATGTGGGCGTCGAGCGCGATGAACTTTCCGTCCTCGGTCTCGCCCAGCGGGTTGATCTCGGCCAGCGTCATGTCGTACTGCAGGAAGAGGCGAGCCAGCCGGGCCACGATCGGGGTGAGGCGGTTGAGCGCACTGCCGGTCACGCCAATCGAGGCGATCAGCTGCTTGGCCTGCCAGTCCGAGAAAGGCCGGGTGGTCGAGAAGTGCCGGCGGGCGACGTGGTCCGGGTGCTGCTCGGCCACCTCCTCGATGTCGATCCCGCCCATGTCCGAAAAGAGCATTACCGGGCGCTTGCGGATCCCGTCCCAGACCACGCCGGCGTAGTACTCGTGCTTGACCGCCGCGCGTGAGTCGACCAGCACGCCCCGGGGCATGTGACCGCCGATCTCGAGCTTCAGGATCTGCTCGGCGTGCTGGGCGGCCTCCTCCGGCGTGTCGGCGAACTTGACGCCGCCGGCCTTCATCCGGCCGCCGCTCAGGACCTGAGACTTGATCACCACGGGACCGCCGATGTCCTCGGCGATCGCGCGTGCCTCGCCGGCGGTCTTGGCGAAGCCGTGGCGGGTGACCGGAATGCCGGCCTTGGCCACGATGGCTCGCGACTCGTACTCGAAGAACCGCATCGGGGCGCCGGAGGGTAGCGGAACCAGCGGTGGGTCGGCGCCAGAGGCTACGGTGGCGTAGTTTTCTCTCTGGGGGGAGTGGGCGGTCAGACGGTAGGGCCCGGGACGCGGCGCGAGTTTTCCGCCACTCGCCTCGCGCGCCGCGGCGAATGGCGATTCGCTCGCGCCTGGCGCGAGTCTTCTGCCTCTCGGCGACGCGGGCATGCCGAATGGCGAAAAACTCGCGGTCTGCGGCGCACTAAGTCGATCAATCTAGTAATGTCAATAAAATAAGTGCAGAATGATGCCGATCCAGAGAACACGTCGCCACCAGGGGGTTCCTGAATGAGAACACGATCACGTCGACTCACCGCGCTCGGACTGCTGTCCACGGCCAGTCTGGCGGTGGCGGTGGCCGGCTGCGGCGGGTCCTCGGACGTGGCGAGCAACGCCACCGGCAGCAACGCGTCGTCGAAGAGCTCGACCCAGCTCCAGCTGGTCGCCTACTCGACGCCCAAGAAGGCCTATGACGTGCTGACCACGGCGTTCGCGCAGACCTCGGCCGGCAAGGGCGTCGGCTTCGGACAGTCGTTCGGCGCCTCGGGCTCGCAGAGCCGGGCCGTCGACTCGGGCCAGCCGGCGGACGTCGTTGCGTTCTCGACCGAGCCCGACATGACGCGCCTGGTCAAGGACGGCATCGTGGCCAAGAGCTGGAACGCCAACGCTCGGAAGGGCATCGCCAGCGACTCGGTCGTGGTGATGGTGGTTCGCCAGGGCAACCCGAAGCACATCGCGGGCTGGGACGACCTGATCAAGCCTGGCGTCGATGTGATCACCCCGAACCCGTCCACATCGGGAAGCGCCCGCTGGAACGTTCTGGCCGGCTACGGCGCGCAGCTCAAGGAGGGCAAGACGCCGGCGCAGGCCCTCGACTACCTCAGGACGCTGCTGACCAAGAACGTCAGCGTCCAGGACTCGAGCGCGGCGGCTGCGCTTCAGACCTTCACCGGCGGCAAGGGCGACGTGCTGCTCGACTACGAGTCAGACGCGCTGGCCGCTAAGAAGGCCGGCGACTCGATCCAGCTCGTCTATCCCAAGCAGACGCTCCTGATCGAGACGCCGATCGCGATCACCACGAAGAGCAAGCAGCCCCAGCGGGCGCAGGCGTTCCTGAACTACCAATGGTCTCAGGCCGGGCAGACGATCTGGGCGCAGCAGGGCTACCGGCCCGTGGACAAGTCGGTGGCGAGCAAGTTCGCCGGCCAGTTCCCGACCCCGCCTCAGCTGTTCACCATCGACTACCTGGGTGGCTGGAGCAAGGTCAAGGACGAGTTCTTCGCGCCGTCCACCGGCTCGATCACCAAGATCGAGGAGGCCGCGGGGGTGCCCACTGCCAGCTGAGCTCGAGCCCGTCCTGGTGACCGCGACCGCGCCGGCGCCGTCTTCTCTCCGACCACCGGGGGTGGCCCGCGCGCGCGTTCGCGTGCGCGCGGGCCGGGACGGCCTTGGACTCGGGATAGCCATGCTGTACATGAGCGTGATCGTGCTGATTCCGCTCGCCGCGGTGGCGGTCAAGGCGATCTCGTCGGGGCTCGGCACGTTCTGGGACTCGATCGACAACACGCTGGCGATCCGGGCGCTCGTGATCACGATGACCGCGTCGCTGCTCGTGGCCGCCATCGGTGCGGTGATGGGCACGCTCGTGGCCTGGGTTCTGGTTCGCGACACGTTCCCCGGCAAGCGGTTTGTCGGGGCGCTGATCGATCTGCCGTTCGCGCTACCCACGATCGTCGCCGGGCTGACCCTGATCGCTCTCTATGGGCCGAACAGCCCGGTCGGCATCGATCTGGCCTTCACTCGCGGCGCGGTGATCGTCGCGCTGTTGTTCGTGACGCTGCCGTTCGTGGTCCGTTCGGTGCAGCCGGTATTGCTCGAACTCGACCGCGAGGTCGAGGAGGCGGCCGCGTCGCTCGGCGCCGCCAACGCCACGACGTTCAGGAGAATCGTCCTGCCAGCGCTACGACCGGCGATCTTCTCGGGCGCCGCTCTGGCCTTCGCTCGCTCGATCGGCGAGTTCGGCTCGCTGGCGCTGATCGCCGGCAAGGTGCAGATCGCGTCGATCGTGATCTACGCCGACATCGAGAGCGGCTCGGAGCAGGCGGCGGCGGCGCTGTCGGTCGTGCTGATGCTCGTGGCGTTGGTCGTGCTGTTCATGCTGCGGTGGATCGGAGCCCGGGTTGGCCATTAGCCGGCGGACCACGCTGTCGCTGCGCGCGGTGACGCTGCTCTACCTGACGCTGCTTCTGCTGCTGCCCGTCGCCGTGGTGTTCTGGCGGACGTTCGAGCACGGCGCCGGCACCGCGTGGTCGTTCATGACCACACCGGCCGCCGTGAGCGCGCTCTGGCTCACGCTGCTGCTGGCCGTGATCGCGGTCCCGCTAAACACGATCTTCGGGGTCGGCGCGGCGATGGTTCTCGTCCGCGGCAAGGCACCGCGGGCCGGCAAGGCCATTCTGGATGCGGTGATCGACCTGCCGTTCGTCGTCTCGCCGGTGATCATCGGGCTCGCGCTGATCCTCGTCTACGGGCAGGGCGGCTGGTTCGGGGACACGTTCCTGAACAACGGGATCCAGATCATCTACGCGGTGCCGGGCATGGTGATCGCGACCGTGTTCGTGTCGCTGCCGTTCGTGGTCCGCGAGGTCGCGCCGGTGCTGGCCGAGGTGGGCGATGAGCAGGAGCAGGCGGCGGCGACGCTGGGCGCCTCGTCGTGGCAGACGTTCTGGCGGGTGACGCTGCCGAGCATCCGCTGGGGGGTGGCGTACGGCGTCGTGCTCACCACGGCACGAGCGCTCGGAGAGATCGGAGCCGTGCTCGTCGTCTCGTCGAACGTCGCGGGCTCGACCCTCACGCTGCCCCTGCTGATCTTCCAGCGAGACGAGCAGGTCGGCGGCCAGGTGACGACCAGCGTGTACGCGGCGGCGACCGAGTTGGCCGTGATCTCGATCGGAGTGCTGCTGTTGATGACCATGTTCGGCTCGAGGACAAAGGAAGCGCGATGAAGATCGACGTAGAAGGGATCTCCAAGCGATTCGGCGATTTCGTCGCACTCGAAGACGTGACGCTCGAGGTGCCGGAAGGGTCTCTGGTCGCGCTGCTCGGCCCGAGCGGCTCGGGCAAGTCGACGCTGCTGCGAATCGTGGCCGGGCTGGAGACGCCCGACAAGGGGGTCGTGCGGATCGCCGGCAACGAGGTGACGAATGCGCGCCCGCAGGAGCGCGGCATCGGCTTCGTGTTCCAGCACTACGCGGCGTTCGCGCACATGACCGTGTGGGGCAACGTCGCGTTCGGCCTGAAGATCCGCAAGCGCAAGCCGGCTGAGGTGCGTGCGCGCGTGGACGAACTGCTGGCCCTGGTCGGGCTCACGCAGTGGGCGGAGCAGCGGCCCCACCAGCTCTCCGGCGGGCAGCGGCAGCGCATGGCGCTGGCCCGGGCGCTCGCGGTCGAGCCGCAGGTGCTGTTGCTCGACGAGCCGTTCGGCGCACTCGACGCGAACGTGCGCGCCGAACTGCGCCGCTGGCTGCGCCGGCTCCATGACGAGCGGGGGGTCACCACCGTGCTGGTCACCCACGACCAGGAGGAGGCGATGGAGGTCGCCGACACGATCGCGGTGATGAACAAGGCTCGGATCGAACAGGTGGGCGCCCCGCGCGAGGTCTATGACAGTCCGGCCAGCGAGTTCGTGATGGGGTTCCTCGGTCCCGTGAGCACGGTCGAGGGCAGGCTGGTGCGCCCGCACGACATGACGCTCACGATCGAGCCGGTCGACGGCGCGGTGGAGT
>DATFDC010000153.1:0-11522 GCA_035252415.1 Solirubrobacteraceae bacterium | reverse complement strand
CCTTCCTGGTGCCCCAGTTGCCGGCGGTGGCTACCGGCTTCGCGATCATCTGGTCGCTGGCCTGGCGCCGGCAGGCCTCGGCCGTCCGGGCGATCGAGCAGCGGGACGGTGCCCGCTTCTACGTGGACAAGACATCGCCCCTTAAGCCAATCCGCCTGGTCCGCACGCCTGGCTTCCGCTCTAATCTGTTTGAGTTGAATGGGGCGTCGGGGCACTCCCACGCCCGCCCACGCGCATGATTGCCCCCGCCTACATCCCCAGCCCGTCGCACAATGGCTTCTACATCGGGCCGCTGTTCGTGCACGCCTACGGACTGGCCTACGTGTTCGCGGTGGCCGCGGCGATCTACATCACCCGGTGGCGCTGGCGGCGGGCCGGCGGCGATCCCGACATCTGCTACGAGGCGGCCGCCTGGGGCTTCCCGGCCGGATTGATCGGCGGGCGGATCTACTTCCTGATCACGACCCCGAGTCAGATCCCGCCGCACTGGTGGGGTGCGTTCGCGATCTGGAAGGGCGGCCTGGGGATCTGGGGCGGGATCCTCGGTGGCGTCCTCGGCGGCCTGTACATCGTGCGCAAGCGCCTGACCCGGGCCGACGTGCTGCGGTTCATGGACGCCACCGCGCCGGGTCTGCTCGTGGCGCAGGCGATCGGGCGGATCGGCAACTATTTCAACCAGGAGCTGTTCGGCAAGCCTTCGAAGCTGCCGTGGGCGCTCAAGATCTCTCCGGACCATCGCCCGGACCACTTCACGCAGTACGCGACGTTCCAGCCCACGTTCCTGTACGAGATCATCTGGAACCTGGGCCTGGCCGGCTTCCTGATCTGGCTCGGCTATCGCCGTCGGATCAAGCCGCCGGGCCTGATGGCGCTGTACGTCGCCGGTTACTCGGGCTTTCGCCTGTTCGAGGAGAACCTGCGCATCGATTACTCGGTGCACGTGCTCGGGATGCGGCTGAACTTCTGGATCGCGCTGCTCGTGTGCCTGGCCGGGCTGGCCTGGTTCGCGTGGCTCCAGCGCAACGGGAAGACCGAGCCGCTGCCTCTGGACGGCCCGCGCGAGGATGAGCCTTCGCTTCGCCGGCCCAAGCCGACCGGCCCGTATCGCAAGCCGGCCACGCCGACCTACGGGAAGTCAGGCGCGCGCCGTCCTCCGGCGAGTAGACGCTAGATCCAGCCGGTGGCGGGGGCGGCGGGCCTGAAGAGCCGTCCACGGCTGGGTGTTGATGACCTGCTCGGCGGTCAGCCAGGCCCGGCGCGCGGTGGCGATGCCGTAGCGGGCGACCGCGAATCCGGTGGTGCGGTGCGAGTCGGTGTTGATCACGATCCGCACGCCGGCGCCGGCTGCCGCGCGGGCGTTGACGTCGTTGAGGTCCCGGCGGTCGGGGTTCGAGTTGATCTCGAGCATCGTGCCGCTCCGTGCCGCGGCGTCGATCACGCGGTCGATGTGGAACGCATACGGGTCCCGGCGCGAGAGCTTGCGGCCCGAGGGGTGGCCGAGCGCATCGACCAGCGGGTGCTCGATGGCCCTGACAATGCGCTCGGTCATCTGCTCCGCGCTCATCCGAAAGGACGAATGGACCGAGGCGATCACCCAGTCGAGCTCGGCCAGCAGTTCGTCGTCGTAGTCGAGGCTCCCGTCGGGCAGGATGTTGACCTCCGAGCCCGCGAGCAGCGTGAGGCCGTCGATTTCGGTGGCCCTGATCCGGGCGATCTGCTCGGTCAGCGCCTTCGGCGAGACCTCATCGCCGAAGCCAAAGCTCGCGGAGTGGTCGGTGATCGCGAGGTACTCGTAGCCGGCGGCCTGTGCCGCGAGTGCCATCTCCTCGATCGAGGCCGTGCCATCCGAGGCCGTGGTGTGGCAATGCAGGTCGCCCCTGAGGTCTGATTGCGTGATCAGGTTCGGAAGGCTGTGCTTTGCCGCCGCTTCGAGCTCACCGCGGTTCTCACGCAACTCGGGCTCGATGTAGTCGAGTTCCAGCAGCGCGTAGACGTCCTGCTCGGTGGCGCAGCGATGGGTCTCGCCGGTGGCGTCGTCGAGCACTCCGTACTCGGACACGTGCAGGCCTCTGCGCACCGCGGCATCGCGGAGCGCCATGTTGTGCTCCTTGGAGCCGGTGAGGTGCTGGAGCAGGTTCCCGAACTGGTCGGGCGCGACGATGCGCAGATCGACCCAGATGTCGGTGTGGGTGCGCAGGCGGACGCCGGCCTCGGTCGGGGTGCCGGCTTGTTCGGTCAGGTCGAGTTGCGCGGCGGCGGTTGCCAGCGCCAGCGGATCGGCGGCGGTGGCGATCACGTCTAGGTCCTTGACCGTGTCGGTCATGCGCCGCGCCGAGCCGGCCAACTCGACGTGCGTGGAGGCCGGATGCTGCCTGAGTGCGTCGATCAGCCGGTCCGCGATGCCCAGTGCCTTGTCGAGGACGACGCGGGCAGGCCTTTCGCCGGCGCCGGATAATCGGACGCTCGCGAGGATGGCCTCCTCGGCCTTGGGGCCGAACCCCTTGAGGCCGCGGATGCGCTGTGCTTCGGCTGCGGCCTTGAGGGCCTCGAGCGAGTCGATCCCGAGCTCCTCGTAGAGCCGGCGGGCGCGCTTGGGTCCCAAGCCGGGCAGGCGGGTCATCTCGATCACGCCGGGCGGGAACTTGGCCCGCAGCTTGACCGTGGCCGGGATCGCGCCGTCGTCGGCGAGCTGGATGATCTTCTCCTGGATGATCGCGCCGACCCCGGGCAGCTCGGTGGCGCGCCCCTGGCGGGCCAGGCCGAGCACCGAGACCGGCGACTCGCGCACCGCCTTGGCCGCGTTGCGGTAGGCCACCACCCGGTAGATCGCCGCGCCATCGAGCTCGGACAGGTCGCCCAGCTCGTCGAGCGCCTCGGCGATCTCGCTGTTCGTCACGTCGGCCATCTAGGTACGTAACCTAGCGTGGGACGAAACTTCAGGATGGCGGCAGTTTTTCCCACGCGCACTCGGATTAGCCCGGCCCCAGGGATGCCGCGCGCGGGTCGCGGCGGCGCCACGGAGTGCGAGCACGCGGCGCGCGGCCCATTACCGCCGCGCTATACTTTCTGAAGTAACCTCTCGCCTCGCACAAGGAGCCCCCATGGCCAACGTCGCCGACGTAACCGACAACAACTTCCAG
This sequence comes from Solirubrobacteraceae bacterium, assembly GCA_035252415.1. GTDB lineage: Bacteria > Actinomycetota > Thermoleophilia > Solirubrobacterales > Solirubrobacteraceae > Palsa-465. The sequence goes on along the minus strand of DATFDC010000153.1, from coordinate 8,382 downwards.
GCCGAGGTCCTCGAGTCCGACAAGCCCGTGCTGGTCGACTTCTGGGCTCCGTGGTGCGGTCCGTGCCGGATGGTGGCGCCGGTGGTCGAGGAGATCGCGCAGGAGCGGGCGGGCGAACTGAAGGTCGTCAAGCTCAACATCGACGACAACCAGAACACGGCGATCCAGTTCAACGTGATGTCGATCCCGACGCTGATCCTGTTCCGCAACGGGCAGCCGGCCAAGACCGTGATCGGCGCGTACCCGAAGCGGAAGCTGGTCGAGGAGCTCGAGCCGGCTCTCGCCTAGAGCTCAGGCGAGAGCGACTCCGATCCACAACTGGCGCCCGTCGATCTTGACGGGCTCCAGATCTTCGTCGTCGAGCGACTCGTAGCTGACCTCGACCGCGAGCGTCTCGCCGGCGATGTAGTCCTGGTGGGCGCGCGCCGCGGCGACCAGGTCAGCGTCCCCGTCCAAGGTGAGCACGATCCGGTCGGTGACCTCGAGGCCGGCCTCCTGGCGCGCGAGCTGGACGGCGCGGACGATCTCGCGGGCCCAGCCCTCGACGCGCAGCTCGTCGTCGATCTCGAGCTCGAGCGCGACCGCGTGGGATCCCTCGCGCTCGACCTGGTAGCCCTCGAGCGGCTTCATCGAGGTCTGGAGGTCCTCGGCGGTCAGCTCGTGGTCGGAGCCGTCGACGCTGATCGCCACATGGCCGCCGTCGCGCAGGCTGGCCACCGCATGGGTCGCGTCGAGCCCGGCCACGGCGGCCGCGACCAGCGGCATGTGCTTGCCGAAGCGCGGCCCGAGCCGGCGGTAGTCCGGCTTCAGTTCGACTTCGACCAGCTCGTCGGCCTCCGAGACGAACCGCAGCTCCTTGACGTTGAGCTCCTCGCGGACGATCGTCGCCATCCGCTCGATCGCGTCCCGTTCGGCGCCGGCCGCGACGACGACCGCGGCTCTGAGCGGCTGGCGCACCTTGAGCTTGGCCTGTCCGCGGGCGGCGAGCCCGAGCCGGACCGTCTCGCGGGCTGTGGCCATCGCATGCTCGAGCTCGCGGTCCCGGGCGCCCGCGGCCGGGAAGTCGCACAGATGGACGCTCGGCTCGGCGCCGTCGAGGTTGTCGTAGATCTCGTCGGCCACGAACGGGCAGAACGGCGCGAGCAGCTTCGCGGTCGTGGTCAGGCACGTGCGCAGCGTGGCGAACGCCGCCGGGTCTCCGTCCCAGAAGCGGCGGCGCGACCGGCGCACGTACCAGTTCGAGACCTCATCGATGAACGACTGGATCGCCCGGCCGGCGACGGTGGCGTCGAAGTTCTCCAGGCGGTCGCGCACCACCTCGATCGTGGCCTGCAGGCGCGACAGGACCCAGCGGTCGAGTTCGTTGTCGCTCTCTGCCTCGGGGAGGGTCTCCGGATCGATCGCGTTGGCGTTCGCGTACAGCACGTAGAACCCGTAGGTGTTCCACAGTTGCAGGAGGAACTGCCGAACCGCCTCGCCGATCGTGTCGAGCGACAGGCGGTAGCCGTCCCACGGCTGCTTGGAGGTGAAGAAGTACCAGCGCAGGGCGTCGGCGCCGAAGCGCTCGATCACTTCCATCGGCGCGAGCGTGTTGCCCAGTGACTTGGACATCTTGCGGCCTTCCTCGTCGAGGATCAGGCCCAGGCAGACCACGTTGCGGTACGAGGAGCGGTCGAACAGCAGGGTCGAGACCGCGAGCAGCGAGTAGAACCAGCCGCGGGTCTGGTCGAGCGCCTCGCAGATGAAGTCGGCCGGGAAGCGCTCGCGGAAGTGGGACTCGTTTTCGTGCGGGGCGTGGTACTGGGCGAACGGCATCGACCCCGAGTCGAACCACACGTCGATCACCTCGGGCACGCGGTGCATCGGCCCGCCGCACTCGGCGCACGCGAACGTGGGATCGTCGACGAACGGGCGGTGGGGATCGGTGATGTCCGTGCCGGCGCGCTCGTTGAGCTCTTTCAGTGAGCCGATCGCGTGGGTGTGGCCGTCTTCGCAGCGCCAGACCGGAAGCGGCGTGCCCCAGTAGCGCTCGCGCGACAGCGCCCAGTCGACGTTGTTCTCGAGCCAGTTGCCGAAGCGCCCGTGCTTGACGTGCTCGGGCGCCCAGTTGATCGTCTCGTTGGCCGCGAGCAGTCGGTCCTTGACCTGGCTGGTCGCGATGTACCAGGACGGCTTGGCGTAATAGAGCAGCGGGGTGCCGCAGCGCCAGCAGTGGGGATAGGAGTGCTCGATGGTCTCGCTCCTCAGAAGCCGACCGCGGGCGCTCAGGTCCTCGATCAGGTCGGGGTCGGCGGCCTTGACGAAGCGCCCGGCATAGGGTCCGATCCGCTCGTCGTAGGTTCCGTCCAGCCGCACCGGGTTGATCACGTTCAGGCCGTACTGCTCGCCGAGGCGGAAGTCGTCCTCTCCGAACGCGATCGCGGTGTGGACGAGCCCGGTGCCGTCGGTGGCGGTGACGAAGTCGGCGGTCAGGACGGTGTGGCCCCTGGGGCCGTACTCGCTACCCGGGATGAACGTGAACGGGGGGACGTAGGCGGCGCCCTCGATCTCTCTTCCGGGGAATCGGTCGAGGATGCGTGCGCCCTCGCCGAGGACGGCCTCTGTTCTCGCCTCGGCGAGCACATAGACGTGGTCATCTTTCGTCGCGCGGACGTACGTGAGTTCTGGATCCACGGCCACCGCGGCGTTGGACACAAGCGTCCACGGCGTGGTGGTCCAGACCAGGAGCTCGTCGTCCGTGTGCAGCGGATACTCGGCGTCTTTGACCGGCAGGCGCAGGTAGATCGACGGATCCATCACGTCGCGGTACACGTCGGGCTGCCCGAGCTCGTGGCTCGAGAGCGTCACCTGGTCTCGCGGGCAATACGGAACGACCTTGAGCTTCTCGTACAGCAGGCCCTTGTCATGGATGGTCTTGAGCGCCCACCACACCGACTCGACGTACTCGGGATCGAGCGTGCGGTACGCGTCGTCGAGGTCGATCCAGAAGCCGATCCGCTCGGTCAGCCGGTTCCAGTCCTGGACGTGGCTGAGCACCTTCTCGCGGCAGCGGGCGTTGAACTCGGCGATGCCGAAGCGCTCGATGTCGTCCTTGGTCGTGAAGCCGAGCTCCTCCTCCATGGCCAGTTCGACCGGGAGGCCGTGGCAGTCCCAGCCCCCCTTGCGCTCGACGAAGTAACCGCACATCGTGCGATAGCGCGGGAAGATGTCCTTGAACACCCGCGAGAGGACGTGGTGGATGCCCGGCGGGCCGTTGGCCGTCGGCGGCCCTTCGTAGAACCCCCACCTCGGGCCGTCTTGCCGGCGGCGTATCGACTCGGCGAACACGTCACGCTCGCGCCAGCGCTCGAGCACGCGCTCCTCCAGGTCCGGGAACGAGACGCGTGGATCGACCGGACGGTGAGAGTATGCGGAGCGGTCCGCCGAGGCCATGGCGCAGGATTCTAGGAGGCGGCCCGCGCCGGGCCGGAGGCGTTATCGCGCGGTGATCGCGGGGACCGGCACGGACGTGGAGCTCGCCCGTCTGCTGTGGTGCGTTTCCAGGGCGGCGATCAGCAGGTCGCGCGCGGCCAGCGGCGTCTGGCCGAGGCGGCGCACGGTGCTGGCGCCGGTGTCGGGCACCGCGCCGCGGTAGTCGAAGATCACCGCTTGGTTCGCGACCGAGCGCACGGAGTAGACCAGCCGCCCGAGCGCGTCGAGCGAGATGCTCCGGCCGGCCAGCACCACCGCGCGGGGGTCGAGGGCGGGGAGGGCCCGGACCAGACGCGTGGGCGTGATCGCGGTCGAGAGCGACAGCGTGCGGATGCCGGCGCGGCGCAGCATCAGCTCGAGGGCCTGGGCGTACAGGGCATCGAGCTCGAGCGGCGAGGAGGCGTCGAGCACGAGCGCGCCGGTGGAGCGCGTAGCCGGCGGCGCCAGCCGCTTGAGCGCCGAGAGCCAACCGGTGGCGTAGCGCCAGCCGAATTCGTATTCCGGGGTACTCGCGCCCTGATCGGCGTGGGCGGCCACGCCCTCGAGCAGGACCTCCTCGATCGTGCGCTCGACCGAGCGCAGAGCGAGGCTCTCCTCGAGCAGGCAGTTGGCCTTGTCCTCGTCGAAGTCGGCGAAGGCGGCGGCCAGCCGCGAGCCCGACGATGGGCCTTCGCCCCGCTGGCGGGCCAGGGCGATCGCGCTCGAGACGTTGTGGGTCTCGGCGAGGGTTGAGCGGAGCGATTCGATCTCGTTCAGCGCGTACTGCCGGTGGCCGCCGGGCGAGCGGCGGGGGCGTGGAAAGCCGTACCGGCGCTCCCAGCTGCGCAGCGTGTTAGGGCTCACGCCGAGCATCACAGCGGCGGCGTTGGTTCGTATCCCGCTCATGTCGCTGCAGTTAACGGGTTTCGGGTGGGATGGTGCAAGGCGCGCAACGCAACCTGCAATTCCTCACTATTCCAGTACGAGCAGCGCGGCGCGCGGCGGGCCGCAGCTCGCGATCCGCGCGGTGAGCCGGATCCCGAAGGTGTTGGCGGGGCGCACGACGGCCGTCCGGGTGCCCACGTCGCCGCGGGCCGCCCAGGCCACCGCCGCCGAAAGCCCGGCGCCGTTTTTCTCCTCGGCTTCGGCCGCCATGAGCAGATCGGAGACGTGGCGGTTGACCACGTCCGGCTCGCTGGTGGCGAGCAGCCTCTCGGCCGCTTCGGACACCGCGCATACGGCCAGCGAGTGGTCGAGGACCAGGAAGGCATCGCCGGCGCTCGGGGCCGCATCGGCAGGAGACTCGAGGATCAGCCCCAGACCGCACGACGCACAGACGCGGGACTGGGTGGCCGCGGGGACGTTGGGCGGGGGTGTGGGGCGGGCGCCGCAGTGGCTGCAGAACGCCACGAGGGGAGCGGGCGCCTCGTGCTCGAGCGGGGTGATCAGACGAAGTGCCGGGCGGCCGATCCTAGCTGTGGGCATCGCGATCGAACTCCGGTCCAGTGGACTTACTAGCGGCCGCCCCGGGCGGCGCGGATCTGGGCGCGGTGCTCAGCACTGGAGGCGGCGGCGATCGCCTGGTCGGACTCGAGCAGCTCGAGCAGCGTGCGCTGCGCCTCCCCGGCTCCCGGTGGCAACACCGTGGTGCCGGTGGCACGCACCCGCGGCCGCTCTGACCCGCGGCGATAGATCGCCAACGGCATCGCGCCGACCGCGAGCCGAATCGCATAGGCCCAGCGGGCAACGGTGTCGTCGTCGAGATGCCCGCCGGCCACCACCACCAGGTTGGGGCGGTGGACCGCGGCCGCGTCGCCGATTCCCGCCACGCCACGCGCGGACAGGCTGAGCACCTTGACTCCCGCCCGGACCAGGAACAGCTGGAGCGCCCGGATGTAGGGCGAGTCGCGGTCGAGCTCGTCACGCGACGCGTCGCCGAACACGATCGAGACCTGGCGGACCGGCGGGGGGGTCAGCCGGGTGGCGCGGCGCAGCCAGTCGCCGGCCCAGTGGGCGGCGAACGCCCAGGCGGCAGAGTCGACCGAGTAGCGGCGGGAGATCTCGTCGAGGGTCGGGAGCAGCACCTCCTCGACCGAGCGCTCGACCGAGCGCAGCGCCAGCGCCGCCTCGATTGCGGCGTCCGCTCGCTCGCGTTCGTAGGAGGCCAGCGCGCCGACCAGCGAGTTGGCATCGGCAGCCAGTCCCTCGCGGGCCCGGGAGATGGCCGAGGAGATAGAGAGGCCCTCCTGGAGGGCGTCCCTCAATGCGGCGACCTCTCCGTGGGTGAAAAGCCTATGCTTGCCCGGAGAGCGCTGCGGCTTGGGGAAGCCAAACCTGCGCTCCCATGCCCGCAATGTGTTCGGGCTGACATTCAGGAGCGCGGCCGCCTCGCTCGTCTTGAGATAGCGCATGCGCAGTTAAAGGAACGTAGACGTTGCTATTTCGACCTAGGTGTTGCCCTTCTGAATGCCCCGACATAGAATTGCACAAGTTTTCCGCCAAAGTGCCACCTAAATCTCCAGCTTTTCTGGCGATTCCGGTGGGGCCCCCAGGGCGGCTTGTTGTCTGCGTGGATGTAGGGAGGAATATGTCTTTCCGCGGTCAATGACCTGACCTTCGCTGGTCGGGTAGTCCGATTCGGCCGGAATTTCTGGCGTTCTGACGTCGGAAGCGCTACTTTGCGTGCGTGAGCGTTGACCGTCGCACGCGGTCGCATGCTCTTCGCCCTATAGCGGCGGTGGGGGTCGCGTGCGCTTCTCTGACCGGGTGCATCGTCTGGGCGGTGATCGTGGCTCCAAACGATCATCTCAACGGACTGTCGATCGTCCTCGCCCTGGCCGCGGTCGCCGCGGGTCTGGGGGCAGCCGAGGTGCGTCATCGAGTGAACGTCTCGGCCTCGTTCCTGGTCTACATCCTGGCCGGTGCGTTTCTCGGACCGGCTTCCGCGTTCGTCGCCGCGGTGACATCAGAGGTCGCGGCCACTCGCGTCCTACGAACCCGTCGCCAGGCGTTCCTGTTCAACCTCGTCGCTGCGGGCGTCGCCGCGCTCCTCGCGGGGACGCTGATCCGCGACATCGCGCCAACGCACCACCAGATCGGCTTCTACCTGGTGCTCGCGGGGCTGGCGCTGGCAATGCTCGCGCTGACCTGGCTCATCATCGTGCCGTTCTACGTTGCCTACGACGGCTACAGCGACGTCTGGAGCCCCCGGACGCTGGTCGATTACCTGCCCAGCGCTTTGATCACCGTCGCGCTCACAGTGGCCGGTGCAGCGATCTATGTCGAGGTGGGACTGGCGGGGATCGCGTTCGCGCTGGCCGCCGTGCTGGCGTTCTCGTACATGGCCTACCTGCTGGCCCAGTCGCGCGCCCGCGCCGAGCAGTACGTGTCGCTCTCGTGGGGGGTGCTGGCCGGCTTGCTGCGCGCGCTCGACACCCGCGACCAGCGCGCCGCGCGCCACGCCGCGGCGGTGGCCCGGTTTGCCAGCGACATGGCCGCCGAGGTGGGGATGAGCGAGCAGCAGCAGGAGCTCGCGCACACGGCCGGTCTCCTCCACGACATCGGCCACTTCGCCCTGTCGGATCGGGTGGCCGAACGGGGACGCACGCTGACCGACGAGGACTGGATGGCGATCCAGCAGCACCCGGAGCTGGGGGCCGAGATGTTGCGCGACCTCGGGATGTATGGCCCGGTGGCCGAGATCGTGCTCGCGCACCACGAGCGGATCGACGGTCGCGGCTATCCGAACGGGTTGCCGGGCGAGGAGATCCCCGAAATCGCCAAGATCATCGCGGTGGCGGAGGTGTACGACACGCTGACCGCGGCGGACACCTACCGGTCGCGGATGGGTTCGTTCGAGGCGCTGCGCGAGTTGCGCCGCGTCGCCGGAACGCAACTTGACGCGGGCCACGTCGAGGTCCTGGCCGGCCTGCTGAGCGGCGAAGGCGTCGAGTACCGGCACGCGGACGCGGCCGACTTCGACTCCGAGCTCGACATGGAGCGACGGATCAAGCAGGCCCGGGCCGGCTAGGTCCTCGGGGTACGGGTTCGCGGCACGTGTGGGCGCCGCGCCGGCGTGGACATGCCCGGCGCGGGGGCCCTACCACATCCTGTCGTCAGCTGACGAGGCGCTCTTGGTGCTGATGCTGCCCGGCGCGCCGCTGCTGGAGCGTCTCCAGGAACTGCTCGATCTGCTCGACGCTGAACCGGCGCTGCCCACCGGGGGTCCGGTAGGACTCGAGATAACCCATGTCTGCCCAGCGACGAATCGTGCCGAGCGATACCCCGAGTGCGTTGGCGGCTTGCGAAGTTGACAAACCGAGGGGGCTGTTCCTCATTTGTTCCATAACTGCATTTCAGAGGTATTTGCGAACGTTGCTGATCATTGCGCAGCAATTGCACAACCTTACGTCTGAAGCGAGAGGACAAGCGGTCCCTATGACGGGACGCTTGCGGTGCGACGATGTGACCCTGCCAGGCCAATGCGACTACGGCTCTACCACCATCACGATGGCGCCCGCATAGCGTACCGCGAAACCGGCACCGGTCCACCCCTTGCATTGCTGCACTCGCTGGGCTTGTCGCACCGGGAATGGGAGCCCGTGGTCGGCGAGCTGGCCTCCCGATTCCGCGTGGTGCTGCCCGATCTTCCGCTGCATGGAGACTCCGAGGACCGACCGCGCCACCCCTATACGCCGGACTGGCTGGCCGAGGTGATTGCCGGGTTCTGTCGCGAGGTGGCGGGCCCGCGGCCGCTGCTGGCCGGGCACGACGTGGGGGCCGAGATCGCCCTGCGCGCAATCGTCACGGGACGATTGGAGCCCGGGCGGCTCGTGCTGCTGCCTAACCGCCTGCACCGCCGCGACGAGTTCGCCGGCAAGCGGGCCGCGTGGCGGATCGCCTGCCGGGCCGCCGCCGTGCCCGGGTTCGATC
>DATFDC010000152.1:0-11219 GCA_035252415.1 Solirubrobacteraceae bacterium | reverse complement strand
GTGGCGCGGGTTGCGCCGGGCACGCCGGGGCGGGCGAAGGCGCTGTTGTTCGCCGCCTCGAGGCTGGCCGGCTTCGCGGAGTCGGTGGGGCTGGAGCTCGAGCCTGGGGTGCTGTTGCACGCCTCGGTGCTCGAGCGGTTCATTGTCGAGGGGTGCCGGTCGGTGTCGCCAGCGACGCGCCGGACGCTGCGGACGAATCTCCGCTCGCTGGCGCGTTCGCTCGAGCGCTATCCGGAGCCGTTGCCGGTGGCGCTGGCCCGCGAGCGCGCTAAGGCGCCATACAACCAGGTTGAGATCGACGGGTACCTGCGGCTCGCGGCTGCGCTGAGCACCGAGCGGCGGCGGATGCGCGCCACCGCGCTGGTGTGTCTGGGCGCGGGCGGGGGGGTGATCGCCGGCGAGTTGCGTCATGTCCGCGGCTCAGACGTTGTGGAGCGGGCGGGCGGGGTCCTGGTGCTCGTCTCTGGCCGCCGGGCGCGGTGGGTGCCGGTGCTGGCTCGCTGCCAGCAGCCGCTGTTGGAGGCCGCCGCGTTCGCCGGCGGGCGCTTCATTGTGGGCGGACGGGAGCCGGGGCGGCGCAACATCACCGACGAGCTCTGCCGCGCACTGTCGGCGGATCGCTCGCTCCCGCGGCTGGAGAGCGGGCGGCTGCGATCCACCTGGCTGACGGCGTGCGCGGAGCGGATCGGGCTGGGGGCGGTCATGCAGGCCGCTGGGATCTCCTGCAGCCAGCGCCTGGGGGACCTCGCCGCCCAGCTACCACGGGCCTCAGAGCAGCAGCTCGTGGCGCTGCTGGGAGGGAGTGTGTGAGCGCACGGCTTGAGCGCGTGGAGCAGATCATCGACGCCTCCGGGATTGCGGGGCGGATCGAGGCGCTCCTGCCGGTCGGCGTGCGCCCGCGGCAGCTTCGGGTGCGCACGCTCCTGGTCGGGATGGTGCTGACAATGCTCGCCGGGCGCGACGCGCTGCTGACCAACGTCCTTGAGGTGCTGCTCGCGCTGCCCGAGGCCGACCGCCGGCGGCTGGGAGTGAGCGCCCAATGGAACGATGCCGAGCACCAGCTCACCTACCGCCAGCTGGAGTACACCTACCGGCTGATCGTGGGCAAGCTCTCAAAGAGACAGCCCGACGGCACCCCGTCAGAGCACCTCTCCAAGGTGCTCAACGCGCTGCTGGAGGCGAGCGTCACCGTGCTCGGCGAGCCTGCCTCGAGCAGCTACGCGATCGACTGGACCGATCAGGAGACCTGGTCGCGCCCGCTGCGAAAACAACCCGCCGCATCCCAGCCTCAGACCGAGCCGACCGCAGACCACGGCCAGCCGGCCGCCAGCGACACCGGCGCCGAGACCGTGCCCCCGGACCCCAAAAATCCGGACAAGCGCGAGCGGCGCCGCGATCGCGAGGCGTCCTGGGGGCACCGCACCGTCACCCACCCAGCCAACAACGAGGCGTTCTTCGGCTACTACCTGCAAGCCGTCACCGCCGTCAAAGACGAGCACGGCCCTGAGGTGCCCGAGCTCGCCCGGCGGATGCACCTCGCCTCATGCCAGCACGACCCGCCCGCCCAGATCGTGCCCATCATCCAACGCATGGCCGCCAGCGGCATCAACCTCGCAGACGTGCTCGTCGACTCCGGCTACTCCTACCGCCAGCCCCAAACGTTCGCGCTGCCCATCCGCCAGCTCGGCGCCAGCCTGATCATGGACCTGCACCCCAACGACCGCGGCACCCACGGCACCCACCACGGCGCGATCTGCGCAAACGGCAACCTCTACTGCCCCGCCACCCCCACCACCCTGCTCGAACTCGGACCGCTCCCGCGCCCCTCGACCCTCGAGCAGGCCGACGCGCATGACCGGCAATGCGCCGAGCTCGCCCGCTACAAGCTCTCACCCGTCACCGGCTACGACAACGACGGGTACCGCCGCGTGATCTGCCCCGCCGCGCAAGGCAAGCTCCGCTGCCCGCTCCGGCCCCAGTCGCTGACCCTGCCCCACCAGCGGCCCACGATCCCCGACCCGCCACAGCCCCCGCCCACCTGCTGCACCCAGAAAACCATCACCGTCCCGCCATCGGTCAACACCAAGACCGCCCAAAAACACGACTACCCCTCCCGCGAGCACCGCCACTCCTACCACCGCCGCACCGCCGCCGAACGCACCTTCGCCACCCTCACCGACCGCGCCACCAACGACCTCACCCGCGGCTGGTGCAGACTTACCGGACTCACCTCCATCGCACTCTTCATCGCCACCGCATTCATCGCGCGCAACACGCGGATCGCCGACGCCTTCCACGCCCGCCAAGCCGACAACCAGCGCCGCGCCGCCAACGGACTCCCGCCCAAGCAGCGCAAACGCCGCCGCCAGACCACCCAGGATCTGATCGACACAGCCAAAACGCCGCCCTAAGGACACCCACCGTCGCGCGGACCACATCGACAGTTACACCCCGCGGGGCGCCACCACCCGCCGCCACAAACCCACCCGCTCGCTGCCGAAACGATCACCAACCACAGCCGCACGCCGCCCAACCCCACGCACGAGCGCCTCCTCAGCGACCAACACGCCAACGGGCTTCCGTCCGCCCAAAACGTGAACGTGAACCGAGGTCAAACGTGAAGACCTCTCAGAGTGGAGCTGAGGGGACTCGAACCCCTGACCTCGTGGCTGCCAGCCACGCGCTCTAGCCAACTGAGCTACAGCCCCTTCGAATGTGAAGTCGTCGGCAAGGTTAATGCATGTGTGCTGACCGTTGCGCGCGGGCGTCAGCCGGAGACAAATCGCGTTTCTTCCTGCTAGAGGCGGTCCGGGCAGCAGGAAGCAACGATCAAGCTCACCGCAATACACGGCGAACAAGTCGACCTCACCCTCGTCGTAGGTAGCGCGAACGTGTCCCTTAGTCGTGCAGCGCGACGTGTACAGCACGACCGTGATCGTGTCTCGTGCATGGCTGAGGCGCCCCCATTTCACCTGTACGCGCAGCAGTTTTCCGCCAATATCCAGGGCGAGATCGGTACGCCCATGCTCGCTGACCGGCCGCCAAACCGGGATCCGGAGCTTTGTTGCCGCGAGCACGATGGCCTGTTCGGCGATCGCTCCCTTGGCGTTGGAGCTCATTTCCATGACGAACGTATGTTCGCATGGGCGTCGGACGGAAAAGTCGCGATATGCGGGTGAAACGCGCGGGCGAGGCTAACCGGGCGGAATGAACTCGGGCACCTCGAGTCCGTCATCGCCCGGTGGCGTTTCGAGCCGGCGCTGATCGCCGGACGGCTCCCCCGGAACCTCCTCCTCTGCACGACGTCGGCCGCCAGCGCGTCCGGCACCAGCCTCCCGACCGCGCCCGCCACCGGACCCGCCGGCAGCGCGCTCGACCCGCTCGATCTGCGCCACCAACCGTGAGTGCACCCGCTGCACATCGCCCAGCAGGCGCTCGGCGTTGGAGCGCAGTGAGTTGCTCATCTCGCGGAGGTTCGAGACCAGCTCGAGGCCCTCGGAGCGCACGCCGTCGGCGGTGGCGCGGGCATCCTCGAGCAGCCCGCGCGCTCGCTCCTCAGACTCTGAACGGATCGTGGCGGCCGATTGCTGCGCTTCGGCGACGATCCCTGCGGCGCTCTCCTCGGCGCGCGCGGCCACGGCGAGCGCCTCGCTGGTCGCGGCCGTCTTGGCGGCCTCCGCCTCGCTGCGTCCCTCCTCACGGAGCCGGGCCGCCTCGGACTGGGCCATGCGCACGATCTCCTCGGCTTCCTCCTCGGCGGCGCGCACGCGATTGTCGGCGGCGCGCTGTGCCTCGGCGATGCGTGCGGTGACGCGCTCCTCGGTCTCACGGCGCAGACGCGCGGCGGTCTCCTCGGCGGCAGCAACGATCGCGGCCACGCGCTCGGCCGCCAGGGCGGCTCCGGCATGGGGAGACTCGCGGGGTGGAGGCTCGCGGGGTGGAGGCTCGCGGGGCTGAGGCTCGCGCGGCAGACCGGGCTCGCGAGACTGACCGGGCTCGCGAGACTGACCGGGCTCGCGCGGCGTACTGGGCTCGCGAGACGGACCGGACTCGCCAGACGGACCGGACTCGCCAGACGGACTGGGCTCGCGGGCCGGACCGGACTCGGGGGGCGGATCGTCGGGAGGCTCGCGGGACGAAGCGCCAGGCCACTCGCCGGGCGGAGGAACAGGGTTCTCAGCCACGCCGGGATGGTAGACGCGCGGATGCCCGCGTTCGCCCCGCTTCCGGGCGCGCCGCTGACGGCGGCTCTCGAAGTAACCTCCCGTTTCAGGTGTCCGAGCGAAGGTACGACCCAAAGGCGATAGAGCCCAAGTGGCAGGAGATCTGGGAGCGCGAGCGCACCTGGGAGGTGCCGAACGACCCGGAGAATGCCGACCACCGCGAGAAGTCGTACGTGCTCGAGATGCTGCCCTACCCGAGCGGCGAGCCACACATCGGGCACCTGAAGAACTATGCGCTGGGCGATGCGATCGCCCACTTCCATAGAAGGATCGGCCGGCGGGTGCTGCACCCGATGGGCTATGACGCGTTCGGCCTCCCCGCAGAGAACAACGCGATCAAGACCGGCGTCCACCCCCGCACGGCGACCGACCGCTCGATCGCGTCCTACCGGCACTGGTTCCACCGCTGGGGGATCTCGATCGACTGGAGCCGGGAGCTCGGCACGCACGAGCCGTCGTACTACCGCTGGACGCAGTGGATCTTCCTCAAGCTGCTCGAGCGCGACCTGGCCTACAAGAAGACCGCGGCGGTCAACTGGTGCCCGAACGACCAGACGGTGCTGGCCAACGAGCAGGTGATCGACGGCCATTGCGAGCGGTGCGGGGCCGCGGTCGAGGTGCGCCAGCTCGAGCAGTGGTTCTTCCGGATCACCGATTACGCCGACCGGCTGCTCGACGACCTCGACGAGATCAGGTGGCCCGAGCACGTCAAGGCCATGCAGCGCAACTGGATCGGGCGCAGTGAAGGCGCCGAGGTGGCGTTCCGGTGCGAGGAGCTCGGGATCGACTATCCGGTGTTCACCACGCGCCCGGACACGCTGTTCGGCGCGACCTTCTTCGTGATGGCCCCCGAGCACCCGGACGTGTTCACGCTCGCGGCCGGAACCGAGTACGAAGACCAGGTCCACGAGTACGTCAACCGGTCGCTGACCGAGTCACCCGAGTCGCGGGGCGACACCGAGAAGCCAAAGACCGGCGTGCCGCTCGGCCGAACCGTGACCAACCCGGTCACCAACGAGCAGATCCCGATGTTCGTCTCCGACTACGTGCTGATGGAGTACGGCACCGGCGCGATCATGGCCGTGCCCGCGCACGATCAGCGCGACTTCGACTTCGCGAAGGCGTTCGACCTTCCGATCCGTCCCGTGGTGGCTCCGGCGGACCGCGCCGACGACCCCGAGGCCATCGCCGCCGAACAAGGAGCGTTCACGGTCCACACCGAAAACGAAGTCCTCATCAACTCGGGTCAGTTCACAAACATGAACTCGGTCGAGGGCCAGAGTGCGATCGTCGAATGGCTCGACCGAGAGGGCAGGGGCCACTTCTCGGTCAGCTACAAGCTGCGCGATTGGCTCGTCTCCCGCCAGCGGTATTGGGGCTGCCCGATCCCGGTCGTGTACTGCGATCGCTGCGGCATGGTCCCCGTGCGCGAGGAAGACCTGCCGGTCGAGCTTCCCGACATCGAGGACTACCAGCCGAAGGGACGCTCGCCGCTGGCCGCTGCGGAGGACTGGGTCAACGTGCGCTGCTCCGAGTGCGGGGGCCACGCACGCCGCGAGACCGACACGATGGACACGTTCGTCGACTCGAGTTGGTACTACCTGCGCTACTGCGACGCCCACAACGACCGCGCCGCGTGGGATCGCCAAACCCTTCGCAGCTGGATGCCCGTCGACCAGTACATCGGTGGCGTCGAGCACGCGATCCTGCACCTGATGTACTCGCGCTTCTTCGTCAAGGCGCTGGCCGACATGCAGCTGCTGGACGTCCAGGAGCCGTTCCGGGCGCTGTTCACCCAGGGGATGATCCTTGGGCCGGATGGCAACAAGATGTCGAGCTCGAAGGGCAACGTGATCGCCCCGAGCGACATCATCGAGCGCTTCGGAGCGGACGCCGCGCGCTGCTACGTGCTGTTCATCGGCCCCGCCGACCAGGACGCCGCGTGGTCCGACACGGGCATCGAGGGCGTCCACCGCCGGCTGCTGGGCCGCCTCTGGCGCCTGGCCGACGAGCTCTCGCAAAACAACGACGCAAACGCGGGTGCGGACCAGCCGGCGAACCCCCAGGGCGACGCGCTCGCGCTCGTCCGCAAGGCCAACTGGGCGATCGACAAGGTGACCCGGGACACCGCGACCCGGTTCGCGTTCAACACGGCCCTGTCGGCGATCATCGAGTTGATCAACGAGATCTACCGCTACTCGGACGCCGACCCCCACGCCCGGCGCTTCTCGGCCGCGACGGCAGCGTCGCTCCTCTTCCCGTTCGCGCCCCACCTGAGCGCCGAGGCGTACGAGATGCTGACCGGCCGCCGGGTGTGGGAGGAGCCCTGGCCCGACGCCGACCCGGAGATGCTCACGGCCGAGACGTTCGAGCTCGTCTGCCAGGTCAACGGCAAGGTTCGCGACCGGGTCCACGCGCCGACCGGCGCGCCAAAGGAGGAGCTGGAAAAACTCTGCCTCGAGACCCGCGGCGTACAGCAACACCTGGACGGTCTCGAGATCGCCAAGGTGATCGTGGTGCCGGACAAGCTGGTCAACGTCGTCGTCCGCTAGGACGGGAAGACTGCACCCGATGCCCAGCTTCAAGTCCGCCTACCTGATCCACGGCGATGACCATGGCCGGATCGCTGAGCGCCGCGCGCGCCTGCGGGCAATGGCCGAACAGGCGAGCGGAACCCAGGGCGTCGAGTTGTTCGAAGGCGAAGCCGCGACGCCCGACGCGGTGGCCAACGCACTGAACGCCCTCACATTCGCGATCGGCAGGCGCTTCATCATCGTCGACGGTGTCGAGCGGTGGACCGACAAGCAACTCGACCCGCTCGTAAAGACCCTCGAACAACCGCCGCCGGACACAACCGTGGCCTTCTTTGCGCGCGAGGACGGACGCACCAAGGCCCCGAAGCGCCTGCACGATGCCATCCAGAAGGCCGGCGGCGACATCGCCGCCGAAGAGAGCGTCAAGCCGTGGGAGCTGCCCAAGTGGGTGATCGCGCGCGCGCGCGAGCTTGGCCTCCAGCTCGAGCCCGACACCGCCCGGGCCCTCATCGCCCAGGTTGGCGACCGCCAGCAGCGACTGCTCCGCGAGCTCGAGAAGCTCGCGCTCTACGCCGGCGCCGGCGCGCGCGTCGACGCCGGCCTCCTCGATGAGCTGGCCGCGCCATCGGCCGAGCATCGCGCGTGGTCGCTGGCCGACACGATCGTGAGCGGCGACGCCCAGGCCGCCACCGCGCTGTACCTGACCCTGCGGTCGCAGGGCGAGCGCCTACCCGGCCTGCTCTACTGGATGAGCACTCGGGTCCGCACCGCCCACGAGGTCGCCGCCGCACTCGAAAACGGAACGCCGCCGGCCCAGATCAAGCGCGGCCTGAGGATGCCGTCGAAGGCAGCCGACCGGCTGATCGCCGACGCCGGCCGCACTGGTGCGGAGAACCTCCAGCGCACGATCGAGCAGCTGGCCGAGCTCGAGCTGGCCTCGCGGGGCGGGGGGAGCGGTGGCGCCGGCGAGGACACCGCCGCGCTGCTCGCGATCCAACGAATCGCCGCGGCCTAAGAGACTCAGATCAGGTGCAGCAACAACGCCGCGACGACCGCGACGATCACCACGACCAGCGCCGGCAGGAAGTGCAGCAGCCGGTTGCCCTCTCGCCGGTAGGCCGGCGGCGCGTTCGCCGCGTTGCGCATCACGAGCGCGGCGCCGCGCGAAGCCACCGCCTCGTCTCGTTCCGTCCGCAGCTGCTCGATCGTGCTCTGTAGCGCGTCTCGCTCGGCTATGACGCGCTGAGAGGCCGACATCACGCCTTCGCGGTCGCGGACCACGTCGTCTCGCTCGTCGAGCAACCCGTCGCGCTCCGCCACGACCTGGTCACGCTCGGCCAGCGCGGCCTCCTGCGCAGCCAGGGCGCTGGCCAGTCGAGACGCGATCTCGTCGCGCTCATCGATCGCCGCGCGTCGTTCGGACAGCGCCTCGTCGCGGGCCGCCATGGCCGCGTCGCGCATCCGCAGCGCCTCGTCGCGCTCCTGCACAGCCGCCTCGCGCTCCGCGGCCGCCTTGTCGCGCAAACCCAGCGCCTCGCCCCGGGCGCGCATCAGCCGCTCACGCTCCTCGGCGGCGGCGGTGCCGGCCTCGCGGGCGGCGTCGCGTGCGCCGGTGATCTCCTCGAGCCTGGCGCCGCGCTTCTCCAGCTCGTCCGAGAGCTCGGCGATCTCGCCGTACCGGCGCTCGACCTCCCGCTGCAGCCGGTGGATCTCGCGGCGCGCCTTGACCAGCTCGGCCGACGGGGTGTGGCTACGCCGAGTAGAAACCCGCGAGGACTCACTGGAGCGCGTGGCGGATCCCGGGCGCCGGCCGCGCCCGCGCGAGGCGCCCGGCAGCGGCACGGTCACGGTGATGTCCGGCGCGACGTTCAGCTCGGCTTCGAGCCAGTCCCCCTCTTGCTCGTCAAACGGAAACGTGGCCAGCCACGGTTGTCCGTCCTCAGCCGCCCATGGCTTGTGGTCGAGGTCGGCCAGAAGGCGGCGTTGATCCTCGTCGGCCAGCAACGTAAGGCTCGGACGGATGAACCGCCGTCCGCGCACGCCAAACCAGCGACCGTTGACCTCGAGCCGATCCTGGCCCGCCATGTGGATCCGATCCAGCTCGAACTCGACGCCGCTGGTTCCGGTGGTTACCGGTTCGACAGCCTCCGCCATCAGGAGTCGTAAGTTACCGGCTCACGCCTCGCGGCACGGGCTCGCAACCCGGCTTGCAGCACATCAACCCGGCTTGCAGCGCACAACGCCCCGCGCGGCGAGTCAGCCCTGGCGCAGTCGTGCCGCGCGCGACTTCTTGCGCGCGCCGGCGTTGCGATGCAGCGCACCGCGCTTGACCGCTTTGTCGATCGTCTGCACGAGCTCGCGATGCTCGGTGTCCGCCTGCGCTCCATCGCCGTCAGCCACCGCGCGTTCGAGCCGGCGGAAATACGTCTTGATCTTGGAGGTGTAGCGGCGGTTCTCGAGTCGCTCGCGCTCGGCGCGCACGATCCGCTTCTTCTGTGACTTGATGTTGGCCATGGGGGCGGAGGATGCAGCGGCGGGGGTTTCCGCCACCGCGCGGCCCTACTATAGCCGCCCTGGCCCAGATCGATACGCACGCCCCTGGCGGCAACGGCGTTCCGCCCGGACCGCCGCCTCCGCCACCCCGCGAACCGGGCGCGACGGATCCGCCGCGCCGGCGCATAGCCGTCAACACGGCGATCTTCGCGTTCGCCACCGCGCTATCGCGCATCGCCGGGCTCGGGCGCGAAATTGCGGGCGCTGCTTTCTTCGGCACGACCGCCGCCTACTCGGCGTTCACGCTCGCCTCGCAGGTACCCAACCTGTTCAGCAACCTGTTCTCGCAGGCGGCGCTGTCTGCGGCATTCGTGCCGGTCTTCACCGACCTGCTGCAGAAGGGGCGCAAGCGCGAGGCGTTCCGCCTTGCCGCGACCCTGTTCTGGGTCATCCTGGTGGCGCTCGGCGGGCTGACGCTCGTGTGGTTCGCGATCGCGAACGTCATCACGCCCTTGTTCACCGGAAGCGGGATTTCGGCCCACCTGACCGCCGGTCTGTCCCGCGTGCTGTTCCCGGTTGTGCTGTTACTGAGCCTCACGGGGCTGCTCGTCGGGATTCTTCAGGCCTACGACCAGTTCACGATTCCGGCCCTGGCGCCGGCGGTGTGGAACGTCGTCATCCTCGTGCTGCTGATCGTCCTTCGCGGCCAGTTCCATGGGCAGGACAAGGTTTACGCCTACGCGATCGCCTGGCTGGTGGCCACGGTCGTGCAGTTCCTGATGGTTGCGGCGGCGCTGCGAACGATCGAGTTCCGGCTGGCCTTCAGCTTCGACTGGCGCGACCCGCGCGTGCGCCAGGTGGCCCTCTTGTTCGTGCCGGTGACGTTGAGCATCGGAATCATCAACCTCGACATCTTCATCAACGCCGGCTTCGGATCGCTGGTCGGCAGCTACGCACCGGCGGCGATCAACCAGGCGTTCCGGATCTACATGCTGCCCCAGGGGATCTTCAGCGTGGCGGTCGCGACCGTGCTGTTCCCCACGCTCAGCCGGATGGCGGCGCGGCGCGACGCGGGGGGCATCCGCCGCGCGGTGGGCAACGGGATGCGGCAGATCAACCTCCTGCTGATCCCCTCCTCGACGCTGATGCTGGTTCTGGCCACGCCGATCACGCGCCTGGTCTACCAGCATGGGACCTTCACCTCGACCTCCACGCACTACGTCTCGAGTGCGCTGTTCTGGTTCGCGTTCAGCCTGCCGTTCGCCGGGGTGAACCTGTTGCTCACGCGGACGTTCTTCGCGGTTCAGAGACCGTGGATCCCGACCAAGCTCGCGGCCCTGAACATGGTCGTCGACGCGATCGTCAGCATCGCGCTGTACAAACCGCTCGGTATCGCGGGACTCGTGATCGGAACCGCGGTGGCGAACATCGTCATGACCGCGTTGCAGATCCACCGGCTGCGGCTCGGGCTGAACGGCTACCTCGAGGGTGGCCAGACGCTGATGATCACCGTGCGGATCCTCGTCGCCACCGTGATCATGGGCGCGGTGGCGTGGGGGGCGTGGTACGGGCTGGACGCCGGCCTCGGCCGATCGCTGGCGGCGCAGATCGTGGCGATCGGATTCGCCTGCGCGGTGGGGTGTGTGCTGTACGGCTGGCTGACCCTGAAGATGCGGATTCCCGAGGCGCGCCAGATCCAGCAGCTCGTGCTCAGCCGCGTGGGTCGCGGCTAGCTTCACGCGATCTTGGGCCGCCTGCGGCGGCGTCCATGGGTCCGGTTCCGCCCGGCATCCGTGCCGGGCGGGCGTTCGCGTCGGCCCGCCGGGCATGGACGCCCGGCGGAACGGTCCCACGGATGACGCGCCGAAGGCGCGGCCCACTAATACCCTCTAGGCAGACATGGCCGACCAGGCTCACATCCGGAACTTCTCGATCATCGCGCACATCGACCACGGCAAGTCGACGCTGG
>DATFDC010000151.1:0-5076 GCA_035252415.1 Solirubrobacteraceae bacterium | reverse complement strand
CTTTTCACGCTCATCCCATCGCTCCTGTCAAGAGGTGATTCCGAGGAATTTTGAGGATACCGGAGTCTTTGATCTGTGATCAAATACGGTGTTATGAGGGTGGCGGTCGTGGGTGGGCTCGCATGACAGTGGCGGATTGGCCCCGATGAGGGTGGCGATCGCCGGAGGCGGCGTGGGCGGCCTGACCGCGGCCCTGGCGCTGGCGCGCAAGGGCATCGACTGCACGGTGTACGAACAGGCGCCCGAGCTGAGCGTGGCCGGCGCGTCGCTCCAACTCGGCCCCAACGCGCTCCGGCTGATGGACGACCTTTCGCTATTGCCGGCGCTGCGGGAGATCGGGGTGCGCCCGGAGGCGGTCGACTTCGTGCGCTGGCGCGACGGCTCGCTGCTGCTGCACACGCCGCTGGGCGCTGCGATGGAGGAGCACTTCGGCGCGCCCCAGCTCGACTTCTACCGCCCCGACCTGCACCGCGTCCTGCTCGGCGTGCTGGCGGCGGGCGTGGTGAGGCTGGGTGTCGCGGTCAGGACCGTTGAGCAGACCGACTCGGCGGTGACGCTCGAGCTCGCCGACGGCAGCCGAGTAGAGGCCGACGTCGCGGTGGCCGCCGACGGGATCCGCTCGCCGATCCGCCAGCAGCTGGCCGGAGCCGATCAGCCGGAGTTCTCGGGGACGGTGGTCTACCGGGGCGTCGTGCCGCGCGAGCAGGCGCTCGACCTGCACCCCGACCACGTCAACTACTACTGGCTCGGCCCGTACCGGCACGGGGTGTCGTACTGGATCTCGGCGGGACAGCTGTTGGCCGTCAACGCCGCCGCCCAGCACGCCGAGTGGGCGCGCGAGTCCTGGACGCTCGAGGCGCCGGCCGAGGAGGCGCTCGAGTATTTCGAGGACTGGGATGAGGGGCTGCGGGAGCGGATTCGCCGCTGCGGGACCCTGCTGCGCGGCGCCGTGTTTGTCCGCCGCCCGCTCGAGCACTGGTCCTATGGCCGGGTCACGCTGCTCGGGGACGCCGCGCACGCGATGGAGCCGTTTCAGGCCCAGGGCGCGGCCCAGGCGGTCGAGGACGCCTACGTCCTGGCCGAGTGCCTGGCCGCCCAGCCCGATGACCCAGCCGAGGCGCTTCGCCGCTACGAGGTCATCCGGATGAACCGCGCTGCCGGGCTGCAGACCTCCTCGCACGCCGCGGCCGAATCGTTCTACCTGCCCGACGGCGAGGAGCAGCGCGAGCGCGACGCCTCCTATGCGACGCTGCTCGAGACGCTGCCGTTCGGCACGCGGCAGCCGATCTGGGAGCACGACGTGCGGACCGCCCTGGCGCCCGGGTAGCAGGCCCGCTTTCGGCGCACTCGGCGGCGCGCCGGCGTCGAACGTGCCGAAAGGGTGGCCCTGGCGCGGGTTTCGGCACTCTTGATCCGCGGCGCCCGTCGAGTGTGGCGAAACCGGGGATCGAACTGCGGTGGCTACCCCCGGCTTCGATCGCCGCCCTCGGGTGGCTACCCCCCGGCTTCGATCGCCGCCCCGGCCGCCAGCACGCGCCGGTCCGCCCAGCGCGGCCCGATCACCTGCGCCGAGGTCGGCATGCCGTCCTCATCCACCCCGCTCGGAATCGCCAGGGCCGGATGCCCTGTGACGTTGGCCAGACAGGTGAGACGCGTCTCGGAGACGATCCGGCTCATCGCCTCGACGGCCGACATCCGGCCGGTCGGGAGCGGCGGCGCGACGCGCGGAACGGTCGGGGCGAGCAGCAGGTCGTACGTCGCGAGCGCGTCGTCGATCGCGCGCCGCAGCACCAGGCGCTGGTTGTGCGCCCGGGCCAGCGGGACGCCGTTGTAGCGCTCCTCGAGGTAGGCGTTGACCAGCAGCACGAGCTTGATCGTCGACGGCAGCAGGTGTCCCTCCTCGTGGCGGACCATCGATGCGGCGTGGACCTCCTCGACCTCGAGCAAGCCGAGATGGCTGAAGCCGACCGAGTAGGTCCGGAGCAGCGGGGCCCATACCGCGACCAGCGCGCCCAGCCAGATGGCAAACGCCGACGGCCACAGCGGGATGCTCACGCGCTCGACCTCGGCGCCGGCGGCGGCCAGGCGCTCGGCGACGGTCTCGGCCCCGCGCACCACCGCCGGCTGGCATAGCTCGGGATCGACCGTCTCCGAGACGAGCCCCACGCGCAACCCGGCCACTCCGTCGTCAAGGCCGGCCACGTAGTCGTCCACCTTCAAATCGCGCACCCACTGCGGATCGCGCCAGTCGGGTCCGGCGATCACCGACAGCAGCAAGGCCGCGTCGGCAACCGTCCTAGTGATCGGCCCGATGACGTCGAGCGTGTGGTCCATGTGGGTCAGCCCGAACGTGGGAACCAGGCCATGCGTGGGCTTCATTCCGACCAGCCCGCACGCGGCCGCCGGCATCCGCACGCTCCCGCCCGTGTCGACGCCGAGCGCCATGTCGATCAGGCCCGCGGCCACGGCGGCGCTCGAGCCCGACGACGAGCCGCCGGCCGAACGGGCGGGATTGACCGGGTTGCGCGCAGGCCCGAAAACGCTGGTGTCGCCGAATCCGGAGGCCGAGAAGTCGTCCAGGTTGAGCTTGCCGGCGATGAACCCGCCCGCGTCGAGGATCCGCTCGACCACCACCGCATCCTGGACGGGCGTGTACGAGAGCGTGCGCGACCCGTTGGTCACCGGAACGCCGGCCACCGCGATGTTGTCCTTGACGCCGATCCGGCGGCCGACCAACGGGCCGTCCGCCGCGCCCCGGATCTCCAGAATGCGCACGAACGCGTTCACCGGATCCTGCTCGGGCGACGGCCGCGAGCCCGGGGTGCGGGGATAGCGAACCGGCACCTGGAGGTCGGGCAGCTCCTCGACCTCGTCGAACGCCCGGACAAAGTCCGCCGCGAACGGGGCAAGCTCCTGACACTCCTCGAGCGAGAGGTTCAGATGCTCTCGCTCTGCCGCGCGCGCGAGGTCATCCGGCGTCGGCGGGCGCAGAAACCCCATGTTGCGCTCGTGAGCGCGCACATTTGATTAATTATCAAGTCTGTGGACCGGAAGACCGAGGTGACCCGTCGGTTCGTGGAGACGTCGGCGGGGACGATCCATTGCGCGATCGCCGGCGACCACAGCGGAAGCGACGTCCTCCTCCTCCACCAGACCCCGCGCTCCTGGAACGAGTATCGCGAGGTGCTGCCGCTGCTCGGGCGGCGCCGGCGCACCATCGCGATGGACACGATCGGCTTCGGCGATTCGACCGTGCTGCCACCGGGCGGCGAGTCGATCGAACGGTGGGCTGAGGTGGCTCTGGATCTCCTGAAAGCCCTCGGGATCGAGCGCGCACATCTGGTCGGGCACCACACCGGCGCGGTGGTCGCCACCGAGATGGCGGTCCGCGCCCCGGAACGCGCGCGTTCGCTGGTGCTCTCGAGCGCGCCCTTCGACGACGCCCAGACGCGCGCCGCGCATCTCGAGGCCGGACCGATCGTCGACAACGTGACGCCGCACCCCGACGGATCACACGTGACCGAACTGTGGCGCACCCGGGGGCAGTTCTATCCCGACGACCGCGTCGACCTGCTCGAGGCCTTCCTCATCGACGCGCTCAAGGCCGGGCCACGCGCTGCCGAGGGCCATCAGGTGGTGGCCCGCTACGACATGCAGGCCGCGGTCACGGGTCTGCGCTGTCCGGTGCTGCTGATCGGGGCGACCGCTGACCCGTATGCCTATCCCGCGCTCGAGCCGATGCGGGCGGCGCTTCCCGAAGCCCAGGTCGAGGTGATCGAGGGCGGGATGGTGCCGCTGCCCGATCAGCTCCCGGAGGAGTTCGCGGCCGCCGTCGAGAGGTTCCTCGACCGGATTGATTAACGGGGCCTCACTGGTCCTCGCGGGGGGCATTGCGCCCAATCCGCATTTCTGATCAAATATCGCAACTAAGTATTTCGACCCGGCGGAGAGCCGGCAGGCGAGGAGTTGTTTGGGGATGACCGTTCCGCTGCGGATCGGCGTGATGCAGCTGACCATGGAACCGCTCGAGGAGATCCTCGGCCATGCGAAGGCGCTGGACCGCCACGGCTTCGACACGATCTGGCTGGCCGAGGCATATCCCTGGTGGCGCAAGCACCAGATGGAGGCCCGCAGCTCGACCGTGCTGTCCGCTCTGATCGCTAAGGAGACCGAGCAGCTCACGGTCGGCTGGGGGATCATCTCGCCGTTCACCCGGCATCCGATCCAGGTCGCGATGGACGCGCGGGTGACCCAGGAGCTGGCGCCGAACCGCTTCATCCTGGGCTTCGGAGCCAGCCGGATCTTCATGAAGGAGATCGGCGCCGACGACGTCAAGCCACTGAACCCGACCCGTGACGCCGTGCGGATCGTGCGCGGGGTCCTCGAGGGCGGGGAGTTCAGCTACGAGGGCAAGACGTTCACCGCGGTCGTCCCGGCGCTCTCCGACGAGGCGGAGTCCCCGCGCGGGAGCGTGCCGATCTACGTGGCGGGCACCGGTCCCCGGATGCAGCGCTACGCGGGCGAGGAGGGCGACGGGCTGCTCACCGCCAGCATCACGACCCCCGGATTCATCTGCTACGCCAAGCAGAACATGCGCGAGGGCGCCGAGGCCAACGGGCGCAATGTCGACGATCTCGACCTCGGGTGCACGATCGTCGCGTCGATCGATGAGGACCGCGACAAGGGCCGCCAGGGCGCGCGCGAGATCGCCGGGATGTACCTGGCCAACAAGGTCCAGAACATCCAGGCCTCCGCCGACGTGCTGCTCGAGGAGGCCGGCCTCTCCCAGGACGAGATACGGCCGGTCGCCGAGGCGATGGAGCGCGGCGGACGGGTCGCCGCGGCGGAGGCGGTCACCGACGAGATCCTCGACAAGTGCAAGCCGATCGCGGGAACGCCGAGCGACTGCATCGCGGCGATCGAGGAATACGTGGGGGCCGGCTGCACGCACATCATGCTCGAGCTCTGGGGGGATGACCGAGAGCGGCAGATCGAGTTGTTCGCCGAGAAGGTCCTCCCCCACTTCAAGCGATGACCCTGGCCGCCGACCCCGAGCTGAGCGAACGGCTGATCGCC
>DATFDC010000150.1:0-4704 GCA_035252415.1 Solirubrobacteraceae bacterium | reverse complement strand
GTCGGAGTACTCTGGCGAACACCGACCTGGCCTGGGACGATCCGGGCTTCGCGAAGGCCACCGTTCGCGTCGACCCGCGAGTAGACGAGCTCCACGAGCTCGCTCAGCCACGAGGCCGGCCTAGGCCTGGAGCCCGGCTTGGTGCCTGAGCGCCGATGGTTGTGGTGGCGGTGACCCGCGAAGTTGGTACTCATGCCGCGCAGGCCGGGTCAGCTCGCCGGAGCGTCCAACCAGTTGAGTGCGGTGCTGACCGAGGGTCGCTGCGCCGCCACGATCTCGGCAAGCTGCTGGTGCGTGATCGGCAGATGAAGTGTGATTCCGTCTGGCGTATCCCGCCCGAAGCGCTCGGCCAGCGCCCAGAGCGTGAGCTCGACACGCTCTGCGACCCGCGGCAGCGCGTGGATCGCCGCCTGCAGACTGAGGCGGCGGGAGCGCGTGATGAGGCGCTGTACCACGGCGGCGTGGATCTCCGGCCCGCTGTGAGACCAGGGACTGATCACGTCGCTCGCCCCGAGCAGCTCGACGTGGCCGAGTCGGCCGAGGCCAATCCGGACGACAACCAATCCGTCCAGAATCACGGCCCCGAGTGACGCAGGATCGGGCGCAGGGAAAAGTCTGCGGCCCATCGAAACCGGAGCGAACACCATTGCGTCAGCGCGACGCTTGGGGCCGTGTTGCATACCAACATTCGGCCGGACGTCGCGTGTCAGAATGACACTCTGAGGGGTATCTTGGCGACCGCGATGTCAGTGCCCTCAGTGACCGCGACCCCACTCACGGGGCTCGAGGAACGCCGAGCCAGCGACGCCGCGCCGAGTCCGCTGTTGGCGATCTCCAACCAGACGGTGCAGCTCTACAAGCAGGCGTTCGGGCGAGGGCCGACCAAGGCCCGCACCCTGTTCGCCGATGCGAATACGATTCTGATCCTGCTCGAGGACGCGCTGACCGCCGGCGAGCAGACCCTGCTCGATGCCGGTGCGGATGATCTGCTCCGGGAATTCCGGCGGGCAATTCAGGGCGTCCTCGAACCGGCCCTGCGGTCGTTGGTTGAGCGGACGCTCGGGCGGCGAACGCGCGCGCTCATCGCCGGGATCGACGCGAGCCGCGCGACCTCGGCCTACGTCATCACCCTCGAGCCCGCAGCACCCGCCGGAGGGTCGACCGTCTCGGCGGCTGCCGAGAGCGCGCCGCGATGAGCCCCGAGGGTGACCATGCGCCGCGGCTCCGCATGCCCGAACGGGGCCACCAGGATCGGTCCGCCGCTCCAACGAGCGCACTCGCCGCGTCATCGAGCTCTCCGGCGTGCACCTCCGGGCCTGATCCGAATCCGGTTAGGGCACTCACGGCGGCGGTAAGTAGGTAGGGGCGTTATGCCCCAGCGGGCCCTCCGAGAACTCCGGCAAGCACGTGAGCGCCGCGACGCCGAGATCCGCCAGCTCGTAGCGAAGGCCCTGTACCGCGGCGCTCGCACGCAGGACATCGCCGACGCCCTGCAGATCAGCCGCTCGACCTTCTGGCGCCGATACACCGATGAGCTTCGACGAGACGGCCAGCCGACGCCGCGAAACTAGGAACTGCACAGCGACGTCTCGCCAACGCGTCAGCGAGCGCGCTCGTCCGACCCGCAGAGAGGAGATGACGGTGGCTGAACCGGTTCCCGCAGGCACCGACGTCTCAGCCGGCACCGACACGTGCACACAGTAGAAACCGGCTATTTGCGGGAAAAAGACGACCGGAATCGAACCGGTGTAGACGGCGTTGCAGCGCGCGGATGAGTTATTTGCAGGCCGCTTCCGTTCTCCAAGGTGCTTTGAGTTCTTTCAGTGCCCTCAGAACTCCTGAGTTGGGGAGCCTTCTGAGGAGACCTCGAGTGCGGCGAGCAGGAACACGAAGGTCCGTGCCGAGCGTGCCGCGGGGGGGGGTTGACCGGTCCAGACGGCCGGGCGTAGGCTCGCTCCAACGACACAACGGAGGTGGAGGGATATGTCCAGCGATGTCACGCCCGGCGCCGGCCCCATCACAGTGACGGCCGGAGTTCTCGACCTCGCCGACGCCTCACGCCGGCTGCTCGAGGAGACGTTCAACGACGGCAACCTTGCGCTCGTTGATGAACTGGTCGCCGCGGATGCTCTCAACCACGACCCGGCCCTCCCGGCTCAGGTGCGGGACCTGCGTGGCCCCGAGGCGCTCAAGCGCGTCGTGACGATGTACCGCGCCGCGTTTCCGGACCTGCGGATGACGGTCGACGATGTGATCGCCACGAACGACAAGGTTGCGCTGCGCTGGCACAGCGATGGGACCCACCGCGGCGAACTCGCGGGTCTTGCGCCGACCGGCTCACGCGGATCGGTGACCGGGATCAGCATCGACCGGTGGCAGGACGGCAAGATCGTCGAGGCGTGGGCGGAATGGGACAACATGGGCCTGGCCCGTCAGCTCGGCGCAGCACCGCCCGAAGGGAGCGTCGGCGAAAAGGTCGGCATGGCGGTCCAACGGCTGTTGGCCCGCCGAATGCGCAAGAAGAACCCGGCGTAGTCCGGTCAGAGCCGTTCAGGGCAGATCGGCCGGGCCATGCCGGGCGCTCGCCCGCGCGTGACTCAGGAAGCGCTGGGCCGGCGACTGATGTGGATGCCGGCTCGGGTAGGGATCGGCTGTCAGTAGCCGTAGCTGCCGGCAGAGCTGCTGCTGGGCGTCGAGGTCCCGCCGTTGCCCGACCCGGCGCGGCTGGCGGTGGTGCCGCCCGCGCGGATCACGCTCCAGGTGAAACGCTGGCCGTTGAAGTCGTCGGTGAAACCGTTGCCTCTGGCCTTGCCGGGCGAGTCCTCGGAGAATGTGTACAGCGGCTTACCGTTGTCGGTGACCTGGCTGCTGCCGTCCGGCCGCTTGATCACGCCGAGCTTGCCCGCATCTGTGGAGCCGGTTGGAGTGCCCTTAGTGAACGTGAGCGGCTTCCAGAAGGCGGTGCAGGCGGCCTCGCAGGCGATCTTGCCGCTCGCCTCGACGTTTGGGCTGTAGAGGGCTTTACCGCTGTGGTCGACGAGCACGCGCCCGACTCCCGGAACTTGCGTCACGCTCACGGTCGTGTTAGCGGCGCTGGGGTTGGCGCCGGCAGCGGAGGGGGTACCGGCGCTGCCGCCGCCGCAAGCGGCGATCGTCGCGGTCGCGGCGATCGCCACGCTGAGTGTGATCAGTCGTTTCATGTGTTGTCTCCTTTGAGGTGGGTCACCATCGCGGCATGGGCGCCTTGCGCCCGAGCCGGCCGATCAGGAACGCGCTCAGGAAAAGCACGGTCGCGATCTCGGCCGCGCGCGTGGCGGCTATGCCGGTGGGGTCGTAGCCGGGCTCCTTGAACCCGAACAACGGCGTCTGCTCGCTGATCGCCAGGAACACGAACGCAACCGCCGCGAGCGCGATGCCGGCGGTAGCGAGCAGGACCAGCAGCGTGTTGCCGTAGCGGTGGGCGAGGTGCTCGACCGGAGCGAGCAGGCCGAGCCCGATCGTTGTCGCGCCGAGAAAGTTGAGCAAGAACAGCGTCCCAATCGTCGGGATCTGCGAGTAGAACCGGTCGAACTCGTAGAGATGGACGGCACCGGTGGCCAGCACGGCGAGCGCGCCGAGCATGCGCAAGGCGAGCCACACCCAGCCGCGGGATCGGTGGGCGACCGGGTGCCGGCGGCTCGTCGGGACGGCGTCCCACAGGTCCGCTCCGGCCGAGCCGGGTCCATCGGCGATGTTTGCTGTGTCTCGGGTCGGCGATCGCATCGGGTCTCCTGCGATGTCGGGTTGGTCGATCTGAACTGGGTTACTCCCACGCCGCCGGAAAGGGATTGGTTTGAGGAAGAACCAATCCCTCGGCGGGGTCTCATCGGTATATGGGTGTGTGGACGGTTTCGGATGAGGCCTTGTTGGCCGGGTTCGCGACAGGCGATCCGGAGGCGGCGGCGGGGTTCGTGCGGCGCTTCCAGGGCCGCATCTACGGCCTCGCGGTGACGATCCTCGGCGACGCAAACGCGGCCGAGGATGTGGCGCAGGAGACCTTCGTTCGCGCCTGGCGGCACGCCTCGAGCTACGACGCCCGGCGCGGTGCCGTATCCGCCTGGCTGCTCACGATCGCCCGCAACCTCGCACTCGACCGCGCCCGCCTGAAGTCCTCGCACCCCGTCGATCCCGACGTCCTCGCCTCCCACCTTGCCACCGAGCCAAGCAGCGCAGCGAGCAACGATGCGAGCCGGATCGCCGAGCGCGAGCAGCTCCGCGAGCTGCTCCTCGGCCTGCCGGAACCGCAGCGGCGCGCGCTCGTGCTCGCCACCTACTTCGGGCGTACCGCAAAGGAGATCTCAGAGCTCGACGGCACGCCGGTCGGCACTGTGAAAACCCGCATCCGCGACGGGCTGCTCAAGCTCCGCACCCGCCTGGAGGTCGAAGATGAGGCCGCCTAGCGCCGACTGCGCCATGACGCGCGAGGCGATGGCCGAGCTCGCGCTCGGCATCGCAGACGGTGAGCAGCGCGCACTCGCGCTCGAGCACGCCGCCGGATGCTCGGACTGTCGCCGGGAGCTACAGCAGCTCTCCTCGCTCGCCGACGATCTGATCGCCCTCGCCCCGCACCGCGAGCCGCCCGCAGGGTTCGAGAGCCGCGTGCTCGACCGCATCGGCGTCCGCCACACCAAGCGCCGCCGCGCACCGCGGCGTCTACGCCGCCTC
>DATFDC010000149.1:0-5715 GCA_035252415.1 Solirubrobacteraceae bacterium | reverse complement strand
TACTTCTGAGCGACCGCGCTCAGAAGTATCCGCTCGTCGAGGGCGAGGATCACGATCACCCCGTCGAGGTCTACGACCAGGCGGACCGCGTCGAGCGTCGCCGTGATTGCGTCCGCCGAGCAGCGGTCCAGATCGTCCACGAAGACCACGAGGCGCTTGATCCCGGTCGTCTGCCTCACCTCCCAGAGCTTCTCGAGGTCATCCCGCATGGCCGGCAGCGGCCCGAGCTGCTTTCCGTAGTCCGGCAGGTGGAAATGCGTGAGCAACTGCGCCGCCACGGGATTTCGGTAGAGCCGCGTCGCCACGGCGGCGACGACCGACGCGACGGACGCGACGCCTGCCCCGAACACGACGGTGATCGCCGGCTTGCCGAGCTGGCCCGAGATCACCGCGAGCGCCGCCGCGACCAGGCCGACTATGAGCACGATCAGGTCGCGGACGATCTTCCAGCGGTGCCGGGCCCACGCGTAGCGCACCGCGACGGCGATCCGGCCGCGGGGCGTGGCTGCCCGCAGCCCTCGCACGGCCTCCTGCATGAGTCCCGCCGCCGGGCTGTCGGTCTTCTCGTATTGCCACGCGTTGAACCGGGCCACCGCGAATCCCGAGTTGTCGTCCTCCGGCGCGAGCTTGGTGATCAGCTGCTCGATCACCGAGGACTTCCCCTCGCCCCAACGCCCGAACAGACCGAACGTGAACGGCGTGCCCTGGTCCGGGTCCGTGAGCATCGAGAGCAGGACGTTGATCAGCTTCTCCCGCCCGAGCTGGTCCTTCTTGGCCACTGTGTCGGCCTGCGCGGGCGGGCGGCCGGAGCTCGCCTCGGAGTCGGAGGTGGGCTCGGAGCTTGGCACGGTCACCGGGATCTCGACCGGTTCGGGCTGTTTGCGCGGTTGTGGCTGTGCCTTCGATGGCTGCTGCTGCGGCGCCGGGGCGGGTGCCGGTGGTGGCATCCGGAGGACCTCCGCCCAGGCGGCAGCGCGCCCGTCCTCCGTGCCCCCGGCGCTGAGGCCGTCGAGGATGTTCGTCTTGATCGAGGTCAGCAGCGCCCACGGAAGGTCAAGCTGGTCGCACAGCCGTTGATGTAGCTCGTCCTTGTAGGCCGCTGGATCGACCAGGCTCAGCGCCGAGGCGATCTCCACGCGCTCACCCGGGTCGGAGGCTTCACGATAAGCCGCCTCGAGCCGGCGCAGAGACGCGGCGCCCTGAAGCCGGGCGAGAGCCACGGCGGCCGCCGGGCGGACGATGAAATCGCTGTCGGCGAGCATCGGCTCCACGACGGCCACGTCGCCGGCATCGCCGTAACGGCCGAGGCTTCTCAGCACATCCGAGCGGGTGATCGCGTCGTTCGCCGCGGTCGCCCGCGCCAGGGTCTCTCGCAATAGGCGCGCCGGGTCCTCGGAATGGCCGGCCAGGCGCGCGGCGGCGCTGTCGACCGAGGCCGTGAAGCGCCGGAGGTCGTCCTCTTGGAGGCCGGTCGTAGCCGGCGCCGCTCGCGCGACCGCCTCGAAGGCGTCTGCCGTGTCGATCTCCGCGAGAGCCGTGAGAGCTGACATGCGGACCAATGGCGCCGCGTAAGGGTCGGCGGCCATGCGGCCGAGCAGCGGCACCGAGCGCAATGGTCGCGCCAGGCCAAACCAGTCGAGCTGTCTGGCGACCAACCACTCCACCGACGGTCTCGGCTCCTCGATCCGGTCGAGCACCTGCCCTGCCCAACCGCGACCGAAGCGGTAGACGTGCCACGCGGGGTGGCCACGAGGAATCACCGACACCCTGCTATCGAGGGCCAGTCGCTCGATCTCCGCCAGGACGTCTGCGGCCGGGCGGCCGTCATCCTGGGCCAGCAACATGAGCTCGAGCGCCTCGAAGGCGTCCTCGACCGCTGTCCCGGTGAATTCCCCACGCTCGGCGTAGGCGAACACGTCGGACGCGGCTTCCGCGAAGCCGTACTCACCCGCCGCCCGAACCGCGTACCGATCGCCCCCACCGCTCTCAAGCAGATCGAGCAAGGGTTTTTCGGCCGATCGAGAGCTGAGGAAGCGGAATGCCGACTTCGCCCGGATCGAGTCCTTTCCGTCCCACAGCATCCTGACCAATGGCTCGACCGCCGCATCGCCGGCCTCGCCGACAAGCCGCGCGGCCCGCGGCACGCTGTCCCACCTGTCGTTTCCGAGACGCTCAAACAGCCAGGGCAGCGCGTCCGGTCCCTGGCTCCTGACCTCATCCTCGGCCAGCCGCCCGATCACCGGATCCGGGCCGGTCAGGCGCTCCCCCAAATCGCTCGGCTGCGCTGGCGCCGCGCTCACGTTGCCGTACTCGGTCGTTTCCCCGTTCAGCCCTCGCGGACCACGCGAGGGTCCGCCAGGGGGACGCTAAACCCCGGAGAATCGCCGCGCAAGGGGGCGATCGGGTAAACGCGGTCAGTCCGGCAGCGTGCGTGGCAGGCCGAAGCCGGCGAGCAGGCCGGCGCCGGCGAAGCGCGTGATCTGGGCGACCTGGTCGCCCTCGAGCGTGAGCACGAGCAGGCCGACGCCGCGCATGACCGCGGCCTGCGGGTCGCGGACGTAGTGGCCGAACGCCGGCTGCCCGTTGGCGCGCGTGGGCACGAGGCGGTGGCGCTCCTGCCAGCGCGTGGCGAACGCGATGCCGAGGAACGCGGCGATCGCGTCGTGCCCCTGGTACTCGAACGGCTCGGGCGGCATGGTCACCCAGGCGTCGTCGGTGAGCAGGGCCAGGACGCGGTCGAGGTCGCCGGCCTCGAACGCGTCGGCGAACCGGGCCACCAGTTCGCGCTCGCGTGCGGAGCTGGGCAGCGGCGCGCGCTCGCGCCCGACTGGGGTGAATGAGTCGAGCGTCGCGCGGGCGCGCTGGAGGGCGCTGGTCACCGAGGCCTCGCTGGTGTCGAGCATCGTCGCGACCTCGCTCGCCCGATAGCCGAGCACGTCGCGCAGGACGAGCACCGCGCGCTGGCGGGGCGCCAGGCGCTGGAGCGCGGTGACGAAGGCGAGCCCGATCGACTCCTGCATCTCCAGTCGCGCATCCGGTCCGGGGGCCGCGTCGGGCATCCCCTCGAGCAGCGCGTCCGGATAGGGCTCGAGCCACAGCACCTCGCCGTAGCGGGTGGGCCGCGGCGGCTCGAACGGGAGCGGCCGCCACTCCGGCGGGCGGCGCGAGGAGTCGCGCAGGGCGTTCAGGCACCGGTTGGTGGCGATCCGGTAGAGCCAGGCCCTCAGCGAGGCGCGCTCCTCGAAGCCGTCAAGCCCGCGCCACGCGGCCAACATGGTCTCCTGGAGGGCGTCCTCGGCGTCCTGCGCCGAGCCGAGCATCCGGTAGCAATGCACCTGGAGCTCGCGGCGGTAGGGGTCGGTGAGCGAGCGGAACGCCTGCTCGTCGCCCTGGCGGGCCTGGGTCAGTACGTCGGTGGTCACGGTTGCATCCTCGCACTCGCACGTGGCATCAACTCTCACGACACCACCCGGCCTCGAAACTCATCGATTGGTTTGCGCGCCCGCGAGTGTCTCAACCCGCGACCAAGCAATCGTGAGGAGGCCAGACATGCGCAGAGGACCGGTTTGGGTGTTGATCGTGGCGTCGGTGGCGTCGCTGATGGTGGCGCTCGACGCGCTGGTGGTGACGACCGCGCTTCCGACGATCCGGGTGCACCTCGGCGCCTCGATCGAGGAGCTCGAGTGGACCGTGAACGCGTACACGTTGAGCTTCGCGGTGCTGTTGCTGACCGGAGCTGCGCTCGGGGACCGGTTCGGGCGCCGGCGCATGTTCACCGCGGGCCTGGCGATCTTCTCGACCGCGTCGGCAGCGTGCGCGCTCGCGCCGAACGTCGGGTTCCTGATCGCGGCCCGGGCGGTTCAGGGAGCCGGGGCGGCGCTGGTCATGCCGCTTGGGTTGACGCTGCTGAGCGCCGCATACGCGCCCGAGCAGCGCGCCCGCGCGCTCGGCATCTTCAGCGGCATCACCGGGCTCGCGGTGCTCGCCGGTCCGGTCATCGGCGGGGCGATCACACAGGGGATCGCATGGCAGTGGATTTTCTGGATCAACGTCCCGATCGGACTGGCGACCATCCCGGTGGTGCTCCGGCGCGTCGATGAGAGCCACGGCCCGCGCAGCGCCCCCGACGTCGTCGGCCTGGCGCTCGTGACCGGTGCCGCGCTCGGACTCGTTTGGGCGCTCGTGCGCGGGAACTCGACCGGCTGGGGCAGCCTCGAGGTGATCGCGGCGCTGGTCGTGGGCGCGCTGCTCGCGGTCGCGTTCGTGCTCTGGGAGCGGCGCGCGGCGGAGCCGATGCTGCCGATGGGACTGTTCGCCTCGCGCCCGTTTTCGTCGAGCAATACGGCGATCTTCTTCCTGGCCGCGGCGCTGTATGGCGCTGTGTTCTTCATGGCGCAGTTCCTCCAGACCGTCCAGCACCACGGCCCGCTCGACGCCGGCATCCGGCTGTTGCCCTGGACGGCCACGCTGTTCATCGTCGCGCCGATCACCGGCGGGCGGATCTCCCGGGTCGGGGAGCGCCCGTTCGCGGTCGCCGGACTGCTCCTCCAGGCGGCCGGGATGGGGTGGATCGCGCTGATCGCCGGACCCGACGTCGCCTACTGGCGGCTCGTGGCGCCGCTCGTGATCGCCGGCTGCGGAGTCTCGATGGCGATGCCGGCGCTCCAGAACGCGGTCGTCGGCTCGGTGGCGCCGGCGAGCATCGGGAAGGCCTCGGGCGCGTTCAACATGATGCGCCAGCTCGGCGGGGTGTTCGGGGTCGCGATCCTGGTCGCGGTGTTCAGCGGCGAGGGCGGCTACGGCTCGGCGCAGCTGTTCTCGGGTGGCTTCACGGCGGCGATCGGGGCGGCGGCGGGCTTGTCGCTCCTGGGTGCGGCAGCGAGCTTCGGGTTGCCGCGCCGTGTGCCTGAGGTCGCGAGCGTCGCGTCACCGAGCCTTGCCACGTCGATTGAGTAGCGAGGGCCACCGGTCACTTACCCGAGTTTCCTGACACTCGACCCCCCGTCCCCGCCGAGTGTCAGGAACCTCGGCCCAGAGCCGAGCGAATCCGCATTCACCGCGATGCGGGCGGCCAATGTCAGGAAACTCGGGATATAGGGCGGCGGTCGGCGGCCCACCCGGCCACCCGGTTCACTTGCAGGTCGGATCCGGGGCGAACGTCGCCTCGGCGACGACGACCGGGACGGGGCCGCCGGAGGGGATCAGCTGGATGTGGTTGACCTCGGTGTTCGCCGGATCGTCGGTCGGATCGAACGGCCGGTACAGGCCGTACCGGGCGAGTTGCGCCTCGCTGATCCGCGCCGCGCTCGAGCGCAGCAGGCTGTTCACGCCGATGTCCTCGGCCTCGCCCTTGGTGTGCGGATCGTCGGCGAAGCCGCCCACGGCCACGCTGTGGGCCGGGGTGCGGTAGCCGCTGATCCCGTAGATCGTCACGTGGAGCGCCCGGGCCAGCGCGTTCAGGCGGGAGGTGAGCTCCGGCAGCTGGCCGACGTCCTGGGTCGTGCCGGGGTCGGCCACGAACCCCAGGCCGGCGTTGGCCACGACCGGCTGGGCCTCCGCCGCGCTGGTCGCGCCGCCGCACAGGTTCAACTGGATGAGCTCGCGCTTGACCTGGGCGAGCGGCGGGGCGTGCGCGTTGGTGTCGCCGATCGGCGGCGCCCCCGCATCGGGCGACACCACCGCCTGGGCGCCGGCCGAGGGGTTGATCGCGTGGGG
>DATFDC010000148.1:0-2656 GCA_035252415.1 Solirubrobacteraceae bacterium | reverse complement strand
GCGTTGGTCGGGCAGCCCTGCAGGCACGAGCCGCACTGCATGCAGTTGTGGTCGGAGTAGGCGCGGGTCGGCTCGAGGTTCGCGCCGACCGCCTCGAAGCCGCGCTTGGCGGTCTGCACGCAGGTCTTGAGGTCCCAGTCGTCCGTGCGTTCGCGGACTCCCAGGTAGTTCTCGACGCGCTCGTAATACGGGTCGAGATCCTCGCGGGTCAGTTGAAGGGCGGTGGCGGCGTGCCACTTGTCGAGCTCGCGCTGGGACGCGCGCAGGGCCACCTTGGTGTTGATCACCGTGCCTCCACCCACGCACCGGCCGCCGATCAGCACGACCGGTCCGAGGTTCGGCTCGCCGGCCGGGAAGGCGAAGCGCAGCGGCCACCAGAAGTCGTGGCCGGCCTTGCTCTCCCAGCGGGTGAAGTCCGCCGCGGTGTAGTGCCCGCCCGCTTCGAGCAGGAGGACGTCTCGCCCGCGCTCGGCCAATTCGCCGGCGACGACGCCGCCACCCGCGCCGGAGCCAACCACGATCACCTCGAAGCGCTCGTCGCTCATCCCGTGATCCCCAAATACGACCAGTCCTTGTCGATCCGCATGGCCAGCGGGGAGTGGAAGTCGATCTCGTGGTAGGCGCTCGGCCCGGGCGCGTCCGGGGCCTTGAAGTCGCTGTAGTAGGCCTCGATGGCCAAGGCCCGGACCTGGAGGAAGGCCGGCGTGAGCGCGTGCTCGCGCAGGGCCTCGGCGCCGCCGGGCGCCGCGTCGGCCAGGGCGTCGATCGACTGCACGACGGCCTCGCGCTCGGGCTCGGACATGGCCGACATCAGCGCGTCTATGTAGACGATGGGCTTGACGCAGCTCGAGCCCGGGACGATCGTCTCGCACAGGGACTCGAGCACTGCGGCACGGTCGCCGTCGAGGTGTTTCAGGTGGGCGGTCACGGGACTGACTCTAATCGGCGGCCCTGCTTCGGTGCCAGTAGGTGAGGGCGCCGATGATTGCCGATGCGTGCACGGGGGCGGGCTGGCATCCTGGTTGGCGCGATGACCGCCGACGGCAACCAGGCCCGCATTCACGCCCTGGCGGACCTGATCGTCCGTTTCGGCGCCAACGTGCAGCCCGGGCAGATCGTGTCGATCGGGTCCGAGCCCGGCAAGGAGCCGCTGGTCCGGGCGATCGCGCAGTCCGCCTACCAGGCCGGCGCTCGGTTCGTCGACCTGTCGGTGTTCGACATCCACATCAAGCACGCCCGGATGCTGTACGCCGATCCCGACACGCTCGCGTTCGTGCCGCCCTGGTACGGCCAGCGGATGCGCGCGCTCGGCGAGCTTCGCTGCGCGGTGATCACGCTGACCGGTCCGGTCGCGCCGCGGATCATGGACGGGATCGATCCGGCGCTGCTCGGGCAGGACCTGCTCCCGCGCGTGCGCGAATCGATCGAGATCGTCAACCAGCGCGTGTCGAACTGGACCGCGGCGCCGTGCCCGACCGCGTCGTGGGCCGAACTGGTCCATCCGGAGGTGGATCCGGCCGAGGCGCTCGAACGTCTCTGGCGAGACGTGGCCCACGTCTGCCGGGTGGACGAGCCCGATCCGGTGGCGGCCTGGGAGGAGCGCATGGACAACCTGGTCACGGTCGCCGGCAAGCTCGACGCCCTGGGCCTGGACGCGCTGCGCTTCGAAGGTCCGGGCACCGACCTGACCGTGGGCCTGTTCCCGTCCGCCAGCTGGCACTGCGCCCGGATCTCGACCGTGGACGGCATCGTCCACGCGCCCAACCTCCCCACCGAGGAGGTGTTCACCACTCCCGACCCCGAGCGCACGAACGGCTACGTGCGCTCGACCAAGCCCCTGTTCGTCTCTGGCGCGATGGTGACCGGTCTGCGGGTCCGGTTCGAGAACGGCCGGGCGGTCGAGATCGACGCCGACCAGGGCGCCGACACCGTGCGGGCCCTGAGCCATCGGGACGACGGCTCCTCGCGGCTCGGCGAGGTCGCGCTGGTCGATGGCAACAGCCGCATCGGCAGCCTCGACACGGTGTTCTTCGACACGCTGCTGGATGAGAACGCGGCCAGCCACATCGCTCTCGGCGAGGGCCTCGACTTCACGGTCGGCGAGGAAGACCAGGCGCGGATCAACCGCTCCGAGCTCCACATGGACTTCATGATCGGCTCGCGCGAGGTGGCCGTGACCGGGATCCAGCGTGGCGGTGGCGAGGTGCCGCTGCTGCGGCAGGGCGCCTGGCAGATCTAAGGGTCCGCGCAGGCCCGGGTGAGCCGTCCGGCCAGCGGAGAGGGGGGTGTCTGGGTTCAGGACATATGTCTCAGGTGATATGTCCCTCATGAGTCGGGACATAGGTCACACCTCGGTCTGAGGGGGCGGCGGTCGTTGCGGAGGCCGAGCCCGTAGGGCGAGGCCGTAGCGGCGATCGCCGGGCGCGATTCGTCCGGGGGTGGGCGAACAGTCGGGGCGTGCCCGTTGGTGGCCGGCAGCGCTTTGGGAGCCCGACCCCCGGCTCGCACCCTCGCCGAGCGGCGCGCCGGCCGGATGCACCACCTCGGCATCGGCACCGCACACGCCCGCAAACGCGTGCTGGCGATCGCTGACGAGCACCAGATCACCGTCGCTGACCTCGCCACCGGCGAGGTCCTCTCCCGCCACCTCATCGAG
>DATFDC010000147.1:0-4319 GCA_035252415.1 Solirubrobacteraceae bacterium | reverse complement strand
CATGATCAGGCGCTGGGAGCCGGAGCGCGGGGCTTGAACAGCCGTTGGTCCTCGACGGGGTCAAATCCCCCGTGACTCCAGGGGTTGCACCTGAGCAGCCGCCAGCCGGCCAGGACAAGCCCTCTGAGTATGCCGAATCTGCCAATCGCCTGCGCGGCGTATTCCGAGCACGACGGGTAGTACTTGCAGCGCTGTCCGATCAGCGGCGAGAGCAGCCGCTGGTAGATCCGGATCGGCAGGACCGCCAGTGACCGCAACACCCTCATCCCGGCGTTCCCGACGGGCCTGCGACCCGCGCCACTAGCTCACCCAACGCACGCCGGATCCCGTCGAGACCCTCACGTTCAGCTAGAGCGTTCGCTTCGCGACGGGCGACCACGACCGCGTCCGTGCCGGCGGGCAGCCGGGTGCCTTCGAGCTCGAACGCCTCGCGCAGAAGCCGCTTCACGCGGTTTCGCTGGACGGCGCCGCCCACCTTGCGCGACACCGACAATCCGAGGCGCGGGGCATCGCCCTCGGCGCCGTCGCCGCGCGGGAAGACGTAGAGCACGAGCTCGCGCCCGGCGTGCGATCGGCCCTGGCGGAAGACCCGGTCGAAATCGGCGCTGCGCGACAGCCTCACCCGCCCGGCTCGCGGACGAGCCCCCGGGACGCCCACCATCACACCGTCAGGCGCTTGCGACCCTTGGCGCGGCGGCGCTTGAGGGTGAGTCGGCCGGCGCGGGTTCGCATGCGGGCTCGAAAGCCGTGGGTGCGGGCGCGCTTGCGCTTCTTCGGCTGATAGGTGCGTTTCATGGCTCACGAGCCCAGAACGGGTTCGAAGCCAGTATACGCAGGGGCGTTTCGGGCAGGTCCGGGTTGCATATTTTGAAGCTGTCGCGCTTTTTTCCGCGCTTTGCGTCAGAGCCCCGTCGACCCGCCCATCCGGTTCTGGCACCGCTGGTATATTCGCCGCCCGGGCGCGCAGTTCTCCGCCCTCCTCGCCCATCACCTCGCCTTGTCCCCCAAGGGGTTGCTTGTCGCTGTCCGCCCATGCTGAGCCCACCGCTGCCTGGCGCGAGCTCCGAGCGGAGCTCCGGCAGGCGGTAGGGGAATCGACGTTCGAGATCTGGCTCGAGCCGCTCGAGTTCGTGGCCGTTCGTGACGGCAAGCTCCTGATCGACACCCCCAAGGCCACCCGCGCCTGGCTGGCCAAGCGCTTCGGGCGAGTCCTCCAGAGCTGCGCGCGCCGCGCGTTCGGCCCCGACGTCGAGATCGAGCTCTCGGGCCATGAGCTCGAGCGGCCCGGGCGATCCGCCGGGCCGTCCGAAGCCTCTCTCAGCCTCGACGCCGGCGCGTTGAATCCCCGCTACAGCTTCGACCAGTTCATCATCGGCGACGGCAACCGGCTGGCCCACGCCGCTTCGCTGGCTGTCGCCGAGCACCCGGGCCAGGCGTACAACCCGCTGTTCCTCCACGCGCCCCCTGGCCTCGGCAAGACCCACCTGCTCCACGCGATCGGCAACTACGTCAACGCGTTCGGCGGCGGGGCTCGGGTCCGCTACACGACGGTCGAGGCGTTCACCAACCAGTTCATCCGCGCGATCGGGTCCCGCTCGCTCGACCGGTTCAAGCAGGCCTATCGGGACGCCGACGTCCTGCTGATCGACGACGTGCAGTTTCTGGCCAGCAAGGCCAAGACCGAGGAGGAGTTCTTCCACACGTTCAACGCGGTGTACGAGACGGGGCGCCAGCTGGTGCTCACCTGCGACCGTCTTCCGCGCCAGCTTCTGTCGGTCGAGGAGCGCCTGCGCGAGCGATTCGAGTCCGGGCTGGTGGCGACCATGCGCCCGCCCGACTTCGCCACCCGCGTCGCCATCCTGCGCAAGCGCGCGGCCCTCGATCGCGTCTACATCGAGGACCAGGCCGTGCTCGAGCTGATCGCCGCGCGGATCACCGACAACGTGCGCCAGCTCGAGGGCGCGCTGATTCGTGTCGTCGCGTACCACTCGCTGACGCAGCTTCCGATCGACGTGCGCTTGGCCGAGACCGTGCTCGACGAGATCCACCCGCGCCCGCGGCCCAAGGCGGCCTCGATCGAGGACATCCAAAAGGCGGTGGCCGAGCGCTACGGCGTGTCCGTAGCCGAGCTCAAGTCGGCGAGCCGGGCCGCGCGCCTGAGCTGGCCCCGGCAGCTCGCCATCCACCTGGTCCGAGAGCTGACCGGCGCGTCTCTTCAGGCGATCGGCGAGGCGTTCGGTGGCCGCAACCACGCGACCGTGATCCATGCCTGCAAGCGTGTGGAGGACCGTGTGAACAACGATCAACAAGCCTCGAGCGATCTCGAGGAACTGGCCGCAACCCTCTCGAGCTCATCGTGATGACCGCTTCGGTTGACAGACTTGCCTGTTTCCCCGATACGCCAACTATCCCGCTCGATGCGGCCAATCGAGCGGTTTTCAACATCCTTGACAACCCTATGACTTCTACATCTCATCTGAGGTATTCATCGTGAAGATCTCCCTGGAGCGCGAGGCCCTGCTCCGACAACTTCAGACCGTGAGCCGAGTGGCTTCCACGCGCAGCGCGATTCAGGCGCTCTCGGGGGTCCAACTCGCCGCCGCCGAGAGCGGATGCGAGCTGCGGGCAACCGACATGGACGTCGGCCTACGGGTCCCCCTCGAGGCCCAGGTGGTCCGTGAGGGCATCGTCGTACTGCCTGCCCGATTGCTGCTCGACGTGGTCCGGCTCCTGCCGGCACCTCAGATAACACTCGAGTTGCGAGGGCAGGAGCAGGACGTCGAGCTCGTCTCCGGCAACGCCACCTTCCACATCCGAACGCTCCGCGCCGAAGACTTCCCGCCGTTCCCTGAGCCTGAGCCTGACTCGGCGGTCGAGCTGCCCGTGGAGGCGTTCGTGTCGACCGCGCTCAAGGTCGCGAACTCAGCGAGTCGCGACGAGACGCGTCCGGTCCTCACCGGCATCCTCGTGTCGGCGTCCGACAAGGAGCTGCGGATGGTCGCCACCGATTCCTATCGGCTGAGCGTCAAGGAGACCGCGCTCGAGACCGCGCTGCCATCCGGATTCGAGGTCAACGTGCCGGCGCGAGCCCTCCAGGAGCTGGCCCGCGTGGCCGGGCACGCCGATGAGGAGAAGCTGCGGATCAGCGTGCGCCAGAACCAGATCCTGTTCGAGCTCGACGGGGTCATCCTGTCCTCGCGCCTGATCGACGGCCAGTTCCCCAACTACCGCCAGCTCCTCCCCGAGACGTTCGAGCACGAGCTTCGCATCGCCGGCTCGGAGCTCACCGAGGTGGTGCGCCGGATCAGCCTGCTGGCTCAGAAGAACGCGCCGCTGCGCCTGGCCTTCGAGTCCGGCGAGCTGACCATCTCGGCCCAGACGCCCGACATCGGTGAGGCCCGCGAGTCGATGCCGGTCTCGTTCCAAGGCGAGCCGCTCGAGATCGGGTTCAACCCGGAGTTCCTGCGGGCCGGGCTGGAGGCGATCGAGGAGGGCGACGTGGTCGTGAAGCTGATCAGCCCGCTGCGACCTGGGCTGATCGAGTCCGGTGACGAGAGCCGGTTCCGCTACCTAATCATGCCGATCCGCTTGAACGTCTAAAAACCGGTGTCATGCAGGTGCTCAATCTGACCCTGCGCAACTTCCGTTGCTACGAGGAGGCCCGGGTCGACCTGGGCGAGACGCTGACGGTGGTCACCGGCCCCAACGGCGCCGGCAAGACCAACCTGCTCGAGGGCCTGTACTTCGCCTGCACCGGACGCTCCTGCCGGACCAACAACGAGCGGGAGGTGATTCGCTTCGGCGCCGGCACGGCCCGCACGGTGCTGAGCGGCCAGGCCGAGGATGGCCTGCACGAGCTGTCGGTGGGCTTCACGGCTGGCCAGCCCAAGCTGATGCGGGCCGACGGCGCGAACGTCGAGCGGCTGCTCGACCTGAGCACCCGCCCACTGGTCAGCGTGTTCCTGCCCGATCGCCTGGAGCTGATCAAGGGCGCCCCCGCGCTGCGGCGCGCCCATCTCGACCAGTTCGTGGCCGCCCTGTGGCCGGCCCGCGCCGGCACGCGCCGTCAATACGGGCAGGCCCTGGCCCAGAGAAACGCGCTGATCGCCCGGATCCGCGCCGGCCGCGCCGGCCGGGCCTCGCTGCAGAGCTGGGACGCCCAACTGGCCCGCCATGGACTCCTGCTGATGGCGGACCGCCAGAGCGCGATCGAGCTGATCGCCGAGCCCTTCCAGCGCCTCGGTCAGGAACTGGGACTGGACGGCCGTCCGACGGTCGCCTACCGGCCGCGATCGAAGGCAACCGAGCCCGGCCAGCTG
>DATFDC010000146.1:0-2893 GCA_035252415.1 Solirubrobacteraceae bacterium | reverse complement strand
CCCGGGGTGGCTGCTTCTCGGGCACGAAGGCAGCCGGGAACGCCATCGGGGGGGTCGCGCGCCGGCCGGCGCCGCGTCCGGCCCGCGGCGCGGGATCCCCGGTTGCGTCGGCGAGCTTGGCAAGTACGGAGGCCAGTTCTTCCGGCGAGCGCTGGGGGCTGGGACTGCGCCCCCGACCCTGGCCTGACCTAGCAGACATCGCCGCGCATCATAACTCCGGGATGAGTGCCATCACGCAGCTAGTGGGTCTCCCGTCAACGCTTGCGGTCGACCCCTAGGACCGCCACTGGACGATCTTGGCGCAGTCCCAGTTCGCCCAGCCCGCGCCGCCGTTCCAGATCCGCGCCGCGATCAGGTCCTGGATCGACTTGGGCGCCATGTACGCCTGGGGGGTGAACTGGGTGCCGCCGAACAACGCCCAGGTGCTGGGGATGATCTGGTAGTAGCCCGACGCCCCGGCCGAGTTGGGCGGCAGGTTGCGGCCGCCGGATTCGCACATGACGATCGGCGCGGGAATCACCCACGGGCCCGAGATGGCGGCGCCACCGCCGGGGAAGAACGAGATCGTCGGATCCTGTGGGCCCCCGTTGGCGACGTCCACCAGGTGCGCGTCTGCGTTGCCCACCGCCGGTGTCGGCTGGCTCGTCGACGCCGGGGTTGGAGACGTGCCCTGGGCGCAGGCCGAGCGAGTAGTTCCCTCCAGCGCTATCTCCTCTGGCTGGGCACCCACGGGGGACATGCGCTCGAGTCCGGCGTCGGTCAGGTCCTTGTCGGTGATGTTCTGCGGGATCCCCTTGACGGTCGCCGCGGCGCCGCAGGTCTCGAGGGCCAGGCTGCCCGGCGATGCCGAGGCCTGGTACCCGACCTGGCCGTTGATCGTCAGCTTATGCTTGACCGCGAACAGGTCGAGGCTGCCGGCGATCTGCGGCTCCTGGCCGACACTGAAGTTCGCCTTGGCGTCGGGGAAGAACCCAAACGTCCCGCCGTGCGGGACGAACCTGGGGCCGGTGGCGACGCTCGCATCGTTGCTGATCGGCGTCGGTGGACTGGACTGGGACAGCGGATCGGTGCTCGCGCGGGCTTCGGCGAACGCCTGCGTGGCGGCGTCGACGCTTCGGGCGGGCAGCCCTTTCGTGGTGTGGACGATCACGATCACGTCGTAGCCCCACGGCTCCTGAACCGGGGGCTCCATCTTGACCAGGT
Source organism: Solirubrobacteraceae bacterium (assembly GCA_035252415.1). GTDB lineage: Bacteria > Actinomycetota > Thermoleophilia > Solirubrobacterales > Solirubrobacteraceae > Palsa-465. The sequence goes on along the minus strand of DATFDC010000146.1, from coordinate 1,690 downwards.
CAGCCCCGTTATCGGACGCATACTGCGAGGCCTGCTGCTCGACGGTGTTCCAGTTGATCGCGGGAGGCGTCCATGTGCCGTTGACGAACGTCCATGGCTGCTGGAGCTGCTCGACGACGTTTTTCTCGGCGGCCAGCGCGGCGGCGTCGGCGGCGGTCTGGGCCGTGGTGGCGTAGTTGGTCGAGAGCGCGAGCTGGTAGAAGAGAACCCCCGCGGCGACGAAAAAGACGACGACCAGCAGAAGCAACGGCAGCGCCTGCCCGCGCTCGTCGCGAGCAAGCCTGGCGCACGCGGTTCCGACCCTTCCGCTGCGGCCCAAAGCGTCGGTGGGCGCCTTCCACTGGACCACGATCCTGACTGATACCAGATACCCACCTGGCGCGCTACGATCACCCGCGGCTATTTCAGAGCTGGTTTGTCAGGAGCGGTCGGTCCTGACATGAGGACACGGGAGGACGATGCGCGATGGCGCCAGCACAAACCGACCTTCAACCGCCCAAGGGCCTCGACGGGACGTCGGCGCGCCGCGGGCTCAGAAGGCGCAGACGGCGTCAGCTCAACCCACGGCAGCGGCAGGGCATGCTGTTGGTGGCGGTGGCGGTCGCCGGGCTGATCGGAGTGTTCGTTCTCATCGCCGGCTACGTGCGCAGCGTCTCCACAGAGGTGGGGCCGAAGATCGAGGTGCTCGAGCTGAAGAGCACGCTGCAGCCCTACCAGCTCGTGTCCTCGTCGATGCTCGATTTCGTCTCCGTACCCCAGAAGTGGGCGCCGCAGAATGCCCTGCGCAGTGAAGGCGAGGCGGTCGGGCTCATCAGCGACGTGCCGCTGCAGGCCGGGACGCGACTCCAGTCCGGCATGCTCGCCCAGCCGCCGACACTCCAGGGGGGTCAGGAGGAGATGGCGGTCTACGTCGACGCCGAGACCGGGGTCGCCGGCCAGATCGTGCCGGGCAGCCTGGTCTCGATCGTCGCCACCTACCAGGGCAACAGCCAGGGAGCCAAGAGCTCAGCGCGAGTCGTGGTGCCCGTGGCGAAGGTGCTGGGCGTGGGCACTCCCACCTCGGCCGGCGGTTCGGCGTCGGGCAGCTCGCAGCCCACGACCCAGAGCCAGGTCGTGCCGGTGACCTTCGCGCTCACGCCGGACCAGGTGCTGGCCGTGAGCTATGCCGAGAGCTTCGCCCAAAAGGTGCGGCTCGCCCTGATGGCGCCAGGCGCCCAGCCTCCCGCCCCACCGCCTCCGTACAAGCCCGGTCTGTGATCCGCGCCGTCCCCGATTAGCCAGCTCCGATGATCCGGATCGTCCTCGCCGTAAACGACAACCGCCTGGCCGATCACGTTTCGGGTCTGGCCGCCGAAAGCGACGAGCTCGAGATCGCGTCGATCCTGCGCGATCCGCAGGAGCTGCGGGGCGCGTTGCCGCGCACCGACATCGACGCGGTGGTGGTGCACGACCGCCGCGGATCGATGCCGCTGATCGAGATCACCCGCGAGCTGACCGTCGCCCATCCCGACCTGGGACTCGTGCTCGTGGTGTCCGATCCTTCCCCCGAGGTCCTGCGGAGCGGGATGCAGGCCGGCGCCCGGGACGTCATCGCCGAGCCGATCGGGCTCGAGCAGCTCGAGACGAGCGTGCTGGCGGCCGCGGCCTGGACGCAGGCCCTGCGGCGGCGCGCCGCGCGCGACGCGCACGG
>DATFDC010000145.1:0-2683 GCA_035252415.1 Solirubrobacteraceae bacterium | reverse complement strand
GCACCGCGACCTCGGGAGCCGCCTCAGCCGCTTGGGTGCTCGGCTCCTCGTCGGGCGCCGCCTGCACCGGTGCCACCCCGTGCAGCAGCTCGCGCTCGATCGCGGCCTCCGGCGCCGCGTAACGCCGCTCGCGCACGCGGGCGCGCTTGCCCACACGTCCTCGCAGGTAGTACAGCTTGGCGCGGCGCACGTCACCCCGGGCGGCCACCTCGATGCGCTCGATCTTCGGCGAATGCAACGGGAAGGTTCGCTCCACGCCCACGCCGAACGACTGCTTGCGCACCGTGAACGTCTCGCGGGCCCCATGGCCCTGGCGCTTGATCACCACGCCCTCGAACACCTGGGTCCGGCGCCGGGTCCCCTCGATGACCTGGAAGTGGACGCGCAGCCGATCGCCGGCGTCAAACGTCGGTACACGCCGAAGCTGGGCGCGCTCGAGGCTGTCGATCACGGTGCTCATGACGGTGCAGGTCCCTGCCACACCCTGCGGTGCTCGGTAGTCGGGCGTAGTCCACGGCGCAGGCGCGCACGTGAGCGGGCGGCGACTAGGATAGCGGACCGCGCGCGGCGCTCTGCTGCAGGCGCCATTCGCGAATCCGGGCGTGATGGCCGGAGAGCAGCACTTCGGGGACCCGCCAGCCGCGATACTCGGCCGGGCGGGTGTAGTGGGGATACTCGGGCGCGCCTCCGAGCGCGTCGCTGAACGACTCCTCGAGCGCGGAGTCGGGATGGCCGAGCGCGCCGGGCAGCTTGCGCAGCACGGCGTCCGCGAGCACCATCGCGGCGAGCTCGCCGCCCGCCAGCACGTAGCGCCCGATCGATATCTCGTCGCTGGCGTAATGCTCGATGATCCGCTGATCGAACCCCTCGTAGCGACCGGAGAGCAGCGTCAGGCTCTCCTCCCGGGCGAGCTCGTCGACCAGTGGATCGTCGAGCAGCCTGCCAACCGGGGTCAGCGCGATCACGCGCCGCGTCTCGCGCAGCTCCACCGGATCACCGCCGTAGCGCGCGCGCAGAGCCGCCTCGACCACGTCCACCCGAAGCACCATGCCCGCCCCGCCGCCGAACGGGGTGTCGTCGACCTGCCCGGCGCTGAGCGGCGTGTGGTCCCGATAGTTCACATAACCGATGCGGTGTCCCGAGGCCAGCGCGTTGCTGACGTGCCGTTGGCGCCCGAACCAGCCGAACGCGTCGGGAAACAGCGTGAAGACATCTATCTGCAGCGGCTACTCCTCGCCGAGAAACCGCAGGTCGACGTCGATCGCCCGCTGATCGAGATCGACCTCACGGACGGCGTCTGCGACCAGCGGAACCAGGAGCTCGCCCCCACCGGCGCGCTCGACTTCGAGCACCTCACAGGACGGAAGCTCGAGCAATTGCCGGACCACGCCGACCTCGCGCTCGCCGTCGCGCACCTGGCAGCCGGTCAGGTCCTCGGCCCACCACTCGTCCGGGCCCAGCTCGGGGGCCTCGGTCCGTGCAACCAGCAGGTCCTTGCCGCGCAGAGACTCGGCCGCCGCGCGGTCGTCGTGCTCGGCCAGACGGAGAATCGGGCTGCGGTCCGTGCCGGCCCGCCGCGTGACCTCGAACTCGTGGTCATCGACCATCACGTGCGCTGCGTCGCGCAGCAGCTGCGCGTTCGGGCGCGTGACGTGGAAGCTCCCGTCGAGCCCATGCGGGCGGCCGACCCGTCCCGCATGCAGCCAGTCCATCTGACGGGTCCTCAGCCGTCGACGATGTCGACGAACACGCGGCGCTTGCTCTTGGCCGCCGCGGTCTTGACCACCGTGCGCAGCGCGGCGGCGGTGCGGCCGCCTCGGCCGATCACGTTGCCGTAGTCGTCGTCGGCGACCGACAACTCAAGCACGGTGGCGCCGTCATCCTCGTTCAGCTCGTTGACCCGAACCTGATCGGGGTGATCGACCAGACCACGCGCCAGGTACTCGAGCAGCTCTTTCATCGCCGTGGGCTACTGGATGCCCTGGATGCGCAACAGCTTGCTGACCGTGCTGGTCGGTTGCGCGCCGCGCGCCAGCCAGTCCCGAATGCGCTCCTCGTCGAGCACGATCGTCGACGGGTCGGTCTGGGCGTTGTAGTGCCCCACGATCTCGATCACGCGGCCGTCCCGCTTGGCGCGCTGGTCCGCAACCACCACCCGCCAGACCGGGTTCTTGCGCGAGCCGATGCGCGTTAGCCGTAGTCGTACTGACATGTCGGCCGACGAGGTTAGCGTGTCGGCTGCCCGATGGCGGTCAGGATTCCTTTCAGGGCGCTGCCCGGCAGCGCGGATCGAGGGTTTCGCGGTGGATCTCGTGGATCCCGTCACGGTCGCGCTGGACGTATGCCGTCGATCCCTCGGCGGCCACCAGATTCGGCAGCTTCGCGAGCGTCCGGCCGGTGAGGGGGTCGACGCAGCGCGCGGTTCCCCGGCCTGACACCACAACGACGCCGTCGAATACCTGCGCGGCCAGGGGGAAGCGGCCGACCGTCGCGGTCGCGTTCAGCGTGTTCAGGTCAAGGCGGGCCGGACCGCCCGTGGGCGTCAGGCCGTTGATCCAGGCGCCGGCGGCGAGCAGGCCGACGACCTGAGGCGTCGAGCCATTGAACGTCGCCGAGGACCGCGTAGGAAAGCCGGTCCGCGGGTCGAGCACCTCGACCCGAGAGCCGCTCCGGGCCCCGGCCA
>DATFDC010000144.1:0-8728 GCA_035252415.1 Solirubrobacteraceae bacterium | reverse complement strand
CGGGCCCAGGGCCGGTGGCGGCTGGATCGTCCGCGCCCGGTTCCCGATCGATGAGGCGCCCCGGCGCGAGCGCGGCGCACCGGCCGGCGGCGGGCTCGTCGCCGCGACTCCAGGCCGGTGAGCGATCTGGCCACGCCACCTCGCGTGGTGATCGCCGACGATCAGGCCCTCGTTCGCAGCGGCTTTCGGATGATCCTCGGCGCGGCGGGCGTCCCGGTCGTCGGCGAAGCGTCCGACGGCGGGGAGGCCGTGACGGCCGTGCTCGCGCACCGGCCGGACGTTGTGCTGATGGACATCCGGATGCCGGGAATGGACGGCCTCGAGGCGACTCGGCGGATCGTCGCCGGACCGGCCGGAGCCGGGTGCCGGGTGATCATCCTCACGACCTTCGATCTCGACCAGTACGTGTACACCGCCCTCACCGCGGGGGCGAGCGGCTTCCTGCTCAAGGATGTCTCCCCCGAACAACTTGTCGACGCGGTGCGCACGGTCCGCTCAGGCGACGCCCTGCTGGCGCCGTCGATCACGCGAAGGCTCGTCGAGCGATTCGCGCCGGCCGCATCCGCGCCGCCCGCCATCCACGCAGACCTGTCTGAGCTGACCCCGCGCGAGCTCGAGGTCCTCCAGTTGCTCGCCAGGGGCCTGAGCAATGCCGAGCTCGCGGCGGAGCTGGTGCTGAGCGAGGCCACGGTCAAGACCCACGTGGCGCGGATCCTGCGCAAGCTCGGGCTGCGCGACCGGGTCCAGGCGGTTGTCCTCGCCTACCAGACGGGCCTCGCCGCGCCCCACCCGGCTCCCGGGAACTGATGAGAGCCGGGGTGGGTCGCGGCATGATGCCTCAGCACCCTCAGCTCACTACCTCGACCTCCTGGACATCCTGGGTCGTCGAGGCATCCTGCGGCTTGATGTACTCCGGACGAACGCGAATCGACGGGTAGTCGGCCTTCTCCTCGTCGGCGCGCTGGGCCAGACCGCTGACATCTCCGAGGCCGAGTACGTCGCGCGCGAGTTGCGTCAGCGGGCCGTCGGCCTGGTACTCGACGCGCTGCATCGTGAGCAGCTTGATCACCCATAGCGGCGTGCCGTTGAACTTCTCGAACATCGCATGCCGGGCTCCCCACTCGGTGAGGAAGCGCTCGTGGATAATCCGGAAGATCTTCGTGCGGTCTTCCGCGCTCGTGTTGTGGCCGCGCAGCGCGGCGCGCAGCGCTCCGCCCAGCTCGGGATTGTCGAGATCGGCCTTGGTCGGGTAGACGACGACTCCGCGGCCGCAGAAGTCGATCAACGTATCGATCATCTTGGTGACGTTCTCGAGGTAATAGGCGCGGCCGAAGTCGACGAAGATGTTGTTCGGCTTGTAGAGCCCTCCCGGCGATACGAACCCGGTCTCCTCGGCGGCGATCGTGAACGCCCGGCATGTCTCGCGGAAGCGGACAAGGTCGGCGACCTGCGAGGCCACGATCGGCGCCTGCGCGGTACCGAGCGCTTCGGTGATCAAGATTCCGAGGCCCGCGATCATCTCGGCGTTGACCACGTGGCGGATCTGGGTCTCGGCGTGGATCCAGTCGAACAGGCGCTGGGGGTAGAACTTGGCGTGGTCGGGGTTGCCGACGTGGAACACCCGATCCCACGGGATCAGGACGTCGTCGAAGTAGGCCATCCCGTCCAGCTCGTCGCCCCGGCTGGCCAGCGGCCGGTCGAACGGATCGGCGTCCGGTTGGGCCAGCGACGGGCGAACGACGTGGGTCACGCCAGGATCGTTGGCGGGCACGAGCGCGAACACGACCTGCTCACCGACCGTACCGGGCTTCCACAGCACGCCCATGAAGATCTCGTTGCTGAACGCCACCGCGGTCCCGATCGCCTTCCAGCCGCGCACGACGATTCCCTCGTCGTTTTTATCGATCATCCGCAGCATGGGAGTCTCAGCAACCAAGTCAGGATCGGAGCGGTCGCCCTGCACGTCGAGGAACATCGGCGAAGCGGACAGATCCGCGGACTTCATGTACTCCCACTTGTCGCGGATGTTCTGCGCGAGGGCCCGACCGTTGTGCCCGCGCGACTCCGTCTCCCAAGGCTCGGGATCCTGGTAGAGCGTGTAGAAGACGGGCAGCATGCTGGCCGGCGGCCGAGTGAACATCCCGCCCTTCGCCCAGTGCCGGAACAGGTAGTCGTGGTACTCGCGGCGCGCGACGAGATCCTGCTTGTTGCGCGGGAGGAACCAGTGCTTGGCCCAACGCTCGCCGGTCTCGTCGACGAACGTCAGGACGTCGCGATGCTCAGGGTCGTGGTGCATGTCGTAGTACTCCGCGACCGCCTGCGCGTAGCCTCGGGTCTTGGGGTGCGTGGTGAGGTCATCGATCATCTCGCCGGCGCAGAGCACGCGCCGCCCGTCGCGGATCGACTCCAAGAACTGCTCACCCGTCCTGATCATCCTGCTCTCCCTCTCGTGGTCTTTCGGTGTTGGTCAGATTCCGGTCAATCCCCACAGCTCCGCGCTGCGTCCGAGCGCGTCATCGACCTGCTGGATGCCGCCGAAGCCGCTCGCGAAGTACAGGAGCGGCCGGCGCCCCGGCACGTGCTCGCAGTGGCGGATCGTGCCGATGAAGATCGAGTGATCGCCACCCGGCAAGCGCTCGTGGACGTCGCAGACGAACCGTGCGATCGCGCGCTCGAGCAGCGGTACGTCGTGCTCGAGGCTGATGCCCACGCCCGAGAACTTGTCCTCGGCAGGCCGGGAGAAGCGCAGCGCGAGGCCCTCGTCATCCTCGCCCAGGACGTTGACCCCGAACCGGCGGCTGCGCTCGAGCGCGGTGTGCGTCGGCACGTGGTTGTTGACGCAAACGAGCAGCATCGGCGGGTCAAGCGACAGCGATGCCACCGCGCTGGCGGTCATCCCGGCCAGCCGGTCACCGATCTGGCTCGTGATCACGGTCACCCCGGTGGCGAACCGTCCGATCGCCTGCCGGTAGCGATCCTGAAGCGTCGCCGTGGCTGGCATGCTCGGCCCAGCATGCCCTGGCAGCGTTAACCAAGCGCAAAAGCGGCTCCCGCCGCGCCGTCGCGATGCGGTTGAATAGCCCCCAGGAGGGCAACGCATGCCTTGGACGGAACCGATAGGGCCAGACGCTCAGGTCATACGCCGGAAGATCGCCCAGCCGCCCACGCCGGCACGTGTGGTCGCGCGTGAACGGCTCGACCGGCTGATCCTGGACCTGCTCGAGCGTCACACGCTCGTGTGGGTGTGCGCGACGGCCGGCTCGGGCAAGACGACCGCGGTGTCGCATGCGCTCGAGCGCCATGAGCGCCGCGTGGCGTGGCTGACCCTCGACGACACCGACGCGGCCGCCGGCCGGCTCGTCACCTACCTCGAGGCGACCCTTGGAGACCATGTCGAGGCCGCGCGCGGGGTGGCCACCCGAGCGCTCGCGGCGCGCCTGCCACACGCCGAAGCCGCCGGCCTCCTGATCGAGGCGGTTGGGGATGTTCCGGTCGTGCTGGTGATCGACGAGCTCGAGCGAATCGCCCGCGAGCCCGAGGCGCTGGCCGTGGTCTCCGCGATCGTCCGCTACGCGCCGCCGGCCATGCGCCTGGTGCTGATCAGCCGCGTGGAGATGCCGCTCGAGCTCGACGCGACGGCTGTCCTGGGCGGAAGCGCGACGATCAACGAGGCCGATCTCGCGTTCCGCCGCGGCGAGGCCGCCCAAGCCCTTCAGCTCGCCGGGCGCCGAGACATCGATCCGGATCATGCCGTCGAGGTGACGGGCGGCTGGGTTGCCGGGGTGCTGTTCGAGGCGTGGCGCTCGACCGAGCACGTAGCCGGCATCGGCGGTGAGGCCGACGCGCTCCACGGCTACCTCTCATCGCAGATCCTGGACCGGCTTTCGCCCGAAGACCGCGCGTTCCTCGAGACGACGTCGGTGCTCGACGACGTGACCGCCGAGCGGGCACATGCCCTCGGCGAGACGGCCGCGGCGGCCCGGCTCGCGTCCCTGCGGGCCAGGCACCTTCCGGTGGCGTGGCGCAACGAAGGGCGGTCCATGCGCTGTCACGCGCGCATGCGCGAGTACCTGCTCGAGCGCCTCGAGCGCCGCGGCGCTGACCGGGTCGCGGCGATTCGGGCGGCGCACGCCGAGCTGCTCGTGCGCGAGCGTCACTACGAGGAAGCCGTCGAGGAGTTTCTCCGCGCCGGGATGCCGGACCGGGCGGTGGAGCCGGCCCAGCTGGTGATTGAGCGGGTGATCGACCGGCTCGACTACGCGGTCGCCGAGCGATGGCTCTCGGCGTTCCATACCTCGACCCGCGGCCTGTCCGGGACCCTTCCGATCGCCGAGATGATGCTCGCGCTCGGACGGGAGGACTACGGTCGCTGCGGACGCGTCGCCGACCGCTTGCATATGGCCTCAGAGCGCCAGCGCCTGGCTCGCGAGTCACCGCGCGCCGCCGCCATGATGAGCTGGAGCTACTGGCACCTCGGCCGCTGGCGTGACGCAGCTGAGGTGATCTCGGCGTCGCCCGATGGCCCGGAGATCGAGGCGGTGCACTTCACGCTCAACCTCGTCGATCACGAGCTCGCGGCCGGACGTCCGATCCGTCCCACGCTCAGCGGGAGCCCGCTGGACGCGCTCGTGATGCGAGTCATGTACGCGCATGGCCGGCTTCAGACGCTGGCGCGTGCGCACACATCCGGGTGGACGGCCGCGGTAACCGAGCCATGGCGGATCGGCCTGCTCCGGGCGACCGGCCATCCGGAAGAGGCGATCGAGCTGTACGAGCGGGCCCAGGTCGGCGGCTGGGCCTACGTGTGGCTGCACGCGATGGTGGGGCCGGAGATCCTCATCGACCTCGGCCGGGCCGATGAGGCACGCACCGCACTGCTCCGCGGCCGCGAGCTGACCCATGCCAGCGGATCGCTCGCATTCGTGATGCTGAACGAGCTGATCGAGGCCAAGCTGGAACTTCGCTGCCATCGCGACCCGCACGCCGCACTCGCGGTGCTCGACCGCCTCGAAGACCGACAGGCCGCCCGGGAGTACCGGTTCATCGGCGAGGCAGCCGACACCTGGCGCGGCCTCGCCCTGCTGTTGCTCGAACAGAACGAATCAGCGGCGCGCCACCTCGAGCGAGCCGCGGCGACGATGAGCGCCAGCGACCGGCTGCTCGAGCTGCCCACCGCCGCCGTATATCTGAGCGAGGCGCGGTGGCGGCTCGGCGACGAGGACGGCGCGGCCGCGGCAGCCGATCTCGCTTATTACGCCGCACAGCGCCAGGGATCGAATCACTACCTCCTCCAGGCGCTGGCGAGCTTCCCGGCCGTGGTCACCCGCCGGCTCGACTGCGAACCCAGGGCCGACTCACCGTGGCACGAGCTCGGTCGCGCCCTGCGCTCGCAGCACGTAGACGTGGAGCTTCCGTTCAGCGCGCGCATCGAGCTACGGGAGTTCGGCGACCCCTCGATCCTCGTCGATGGCGCTGCCACCCCGCGGCCCCGCATCGGCAAGAGCTATGAGCTGCTCGCCTTTCTCCTCGCCCGGAACGTGCCGGCTGCGAGCCGCGACGAGCTGTTGACCGCTCTGTTCGGCGGACGCTCGGACAACTCGGCCCGCTCCTATCTGCGCCAGGCCGTGCACCACCTGCGCGGCGTACTTCCAGACGGGGTACGACTCGAGTCCAACCCCGCGCGGGTCTCGCTCGAGCGATCGGTGAGCCTGTCCAGCGAGTCAGGTCAGCTCGAGCGGCTGCTCGCACAGGCAGGCCGTCTGCAAGGCGAGGAGCGACTCGAGGCGACGCTTCGCGCGATCGCGCTCACCAAGCGCGGCGAGTATCTCGAGGGCCTCAGCTCGCGCTGGATCGAAGAACGCCGAGAACGCATCAACCGGCTGATCAGCGAGGCGCGCTATGACGCGGCCGAGCTTGCCTTCGCGGCCGGGCGCTACACCGAAGCCGCCGGCCTCGTGGAAACGATCCTCGCGCGCGATCCGTTCCGCGAGGCCGCCCATCGTCTCGAGATGCGGATCGCCAACGCGATCGGCGACGAGGATCGGGTCATCGCCGCCTATCGGCGCTGCGAGCAGACACTGAGCCGGCTCGGAACCGCCCCCTCCCCCAGCACGCGTCAGCTCCTGGAGACCCTCAGGCGATGACCATGGACGCAGGCGAGGCGATCGCAGCGCTCCAGACACCGAGCGAACCGGCAAGCCTCATTCGTAGTTCGTGAACGGGTCGGTCTCGAACCGGGTGCCTTTCTCGCGATCCTCGAAGACATGGGTGATCCGAACCGCGGGCGGGACCCGCTCGATCCGGGTCTCGAGCAGTTCCACGTCCGGGTTCTCGCCCAGGCCGAGGCCGTTCAGCCGCTCGGCCTCGGCCCGACACACGTCGCCCGGAGTCGGATTGCTCTCCGGGTAAACGTCGGTGTGGTGCCGGACGAGCGCATCCCAATGCTCATCGCCCGCCCGTTCGATCGACTCTCGAATGTCTTCTCGATTGAAGGCCACGGCGCGAGCATACGCCCGCTCGCCGCGGTCAATGTCGCCGAGCGGCGTCCGCCTGTTGGGCGAGGGTGGTCAGCGTGGCGAAGAACGCCGGCGACTGCCCTCGGAAAAGTCCCATTGCGGTCAGGAATTGGAGCACGGCCATCGCGATTCCCTTGGTCTCGGTCGGGCGGACGATCGAGACGGCCGGGAACTTGCGGCTCAGGAACTTCGTCGGCTCGGGCATGATCAGGTTGGTCTGGAAGTCCTCCCCGCCGAACGGCTTGCTGTTGAGGTCCGGAAACACGAGGCCGTTGGTGGGATCGGTCAGCGCCGGCGCGTTGCCGGCCTTGTCGCTCCACGTCTGGAAGTGCATGGCCTCGGTCGGCCCGATGCTGAGCACCACCCGTAGCGCCTCGACGTCATTGACTCTCTGGGCGATCGCCGGATACAGGCTGGTGCCGCCCTGCTCGATGGTCGCGAAGTGAAAGCCGGCGGTGTTGGCGATCGCCTGCAGGTGCTTGGCCGGCTTGAGGTCTGCGTCGCTGCGCGGGATGGCCGGGAACCGGCCGTGCATCAACCCGGGCACGGCCTGGGCAAAGGTGTCGCCGAGATCCGGATTGCCGTGGCGCGAGCGATACCGAGTCCACCAACTGGTGTCGACTGTCAGCTCCATCAGGTTGGTCAGCCGCTTCACATTCGCGGCGCCGGAGGCGGTGCTGCCCGGGAGCGTTCGGAACTGCTCGAGGTTTACGGGCTCGGCCCCCCGCGATTTCAGATAGGCGTTGATGAACGTGAAGTGGGTGAACTCGTCCTCGGTGTTGTCGTGGACGTACTGAGCCATGTCCGAGTCGAGCACAGCCAGCGCCTTGGTGAACTCCTTGTTGCCGCTGCCGCCCCGAACCTCATGATCCTGGATCCCGCACAGCTCGTTGTACTGCTGCCATAGGTCGGTCTCGAGGATCTCGGCCGCGGACAGAAACCGCAGGATCGCGGCATCTCCGTGGCTGAGGCTGCCCTTGGCGAACGCAGGCGCCGCCGAGAGACCGCCCGCTCCGAGCACGCCGGCTCCGAGCACACCGGCTCCCGCACCGGCGATGAACGACCGTCGGCTGGTACGTGACTGGCGTTCCGTTGACACCTGCGGGGAATCCGGCGAGTTGGTGGTCACAGTTCCGCTCCGATCTGCTTGTGCGTTAGGTCCGGCGATCCCTACGCATCAATCCGGCTCATGGCAGAGCGACGCGCGCCAGCGAGAAGTGCGCGTTCTCGCTGACGACCGACGGACGGTCCCCGGACGAATGCTCTACGGCTTGATGGTGCTTAAGACGCCCCCGGGAGGCTCACCTTCCCGACGACGTTCGCCGCCCGCCCACCTAAGCGCCTTCTAATCCGGCACGGGCTGCGGGTGGACGGTGGCGGCTTGTACCCGGTTCAGAGCCAGCGTTTTTGCCCATTCGGCCTCTGTCCTGGAGCGCGCGGTGTCTTTGTCGGCTCTGGTGCGCGGATTTGCCCGGTCTGCGGGCGGAGGTCGGCGAGTGGGCGTTTGATCGTGGAGGGTGCGTGCTCCGGGAGACGAATCCGAAAATCGACGCTCTCACCCGCGGCCCGTTCTCGCCGGTGAGCAACGCGGTCCCATGATCGAGCCCGGGCAGGATCGGCGCTTGCTTGTCTCGGCTACCCACGGCACGCAGCAGGACCGGGGCGAAGCCCTCGTTCAACGGGTCCTGGCGCGCGCCGATGAGCAGCGTGGGAATCCGGTCTCTTCGAGCCGGACGCGCCAGATCGGTCGGATCTGAGCGCACGGTCTGCTCAGCCGAGAGCGTGATCACCGCGGACACGCCGGGCGGGCTGGACGCCGTGGCTTCGGTTGACGCTCGCGCGCCGACCGATGCGCCCATGAGGACGCCTGGCGTCGGACAGTTCAGCTTCACCATGCCCTAGCAACGCAAGATGTCCGCTGAGCGGTGGGTGGGTTGTGATCCGGGTGGGCCCTCGACGGCGATGACGACGTCTGGGCGAGAGGTTGTCGACTCGAAGGTTTAGCCCCTTTGGCCCCCTCAGCGAGGTTCTGCCGGTATCAAGCCTGACACCAAGTGGGTCAATTCACAGGCCATTTTTGAGTCGGGTGAGCACGTCGATCCGGAGCGCCTGGTCGAGCATCTGGAGCGATTCCGCGACCAGGCGCGCCACAAGCTCGCGGTGCTTCGCCGCGTCGAGGCGGCCAGTCCGCCCCCCCCCCCCCCCCCCCCCCC
>DATFDC010000143.1:0-4728 GCA_035252415.1 Solirubrobacteraceae bacterium | reverse complement strand
TCCGCGAAATCCCCCGGGGATTTTGCCCCCGCAAAATCCCGAGGAGACTTCGCGCCAGCGAAGTCTCCCCGGATCTTGAACCGGCGGTAGTCGGACTTCTTGGGCGCCCCGCCCTCGAATACGACCATCGAGGCCACCGTGTTGGTCCCCATCAGCGTCGAGATGTCGAAGCACTCGATCCGCAGCGGGATCGTGTCCAGCCCGAGAGCCTGCTGGAGGCCGTCGAGGGCCTCGACCCGCTGCTGGCGCCGGCGCTCAGAGCGGAGCCGCTCCTGGTCGAGAGCCAGCCTGGCGTTGCGCTCGGCCAACTCGAGGATCCGCCGCTTATCGCCGCGCTCGGGGGCCCGGATCTCGACCGCGCTGCCACGACGGGTCGACAGGGCGTCCCTGAGCGCGTCGGTGATCGGCAGGTCGTGCTGGACGATCAGCAACGGCGGGACCATCATCGCGCTGGTGTAGTACTGGAGGATGAACGCCTCGGCCACGTCGCCGACCCCGCCGTGGGCCTCGTTGTCGAGGTAAAAGCTCTGGCGATCGGACAGCACGCCGTCGCGGACCTGGAAGACCTGGGCGTTGGCGTCGCCCTCGTGCACGCACACGGCGATCGCGTCGAGCGTCCCGGTCGACTCGTTGGCCACCCGCTGGCGCTCCAGGAGGGAGTGCACGGCGCGCAGCCGGTTGCGCTCCCGGGCCGCGTCCTCGAAGCGCTGCTCGGCGGCCGCCTCACGCATCGACCTGTCCAGGGAACGCTCGATCTCCCGGTACCGGCCGGACAGGAAGTCGATCACGCCCTGGATCCCTTCGCGGTACGCCTCGCGGGTGACATAGCCCACGCACGGGGCCTCACAGCGCTTGATGTAGTAGTCCAGGCACGGCGAGCCGCTGCGCCGGCCGGGCTCGCGGCCCTCGCACGAGCGGAACATGAACACCTTGCCCAGCACCTCGAGCGTCGAGCGCACCCGCTTGGCGTTGCTGAACGGCCCGAAGTAGGCCCGGTCGCGGCGGTGGCGCTCGCGGGTGAAGTACACCCGCGGAAAGTCCTCGTCGAGCGAGATCGCGATGTACGGATAGGACTTGTCGTCGCGCAGGCGGATGTTGAACCGCGGCTTGTATTGCTTGATGAAGTTCTGCTCGGCCAGCAGCGCCTCAGCGTCGGTGTGCACGACCAGCGCCTCGATCTGGTCGATCATGTCCAGCAGACCGCTGCCTCCGCGGGTGCTCGGATTCGAGTAGTGCGAGGCGACCCGCTTGCGGATCGACTTGGCCTTTCCCACGTAGATGACCTTGCCGCGGGAGTCGCGGAACAGGTACACGCCGGGCTCGTCGGGAAGCTCTCGGCGCCGGTCGGCGGGAAGCACTGACATGCCTATCGAGGATAGGACCCGGACCCCTCTGCACTGTCCGAGCGAGGACCCAGAATCCGCTTCCTGCGGCCTGCGTCGGGCCGCCTCGATAGTCTGACCGGGAGGGATTCGATGGCGACTCGATCGACCACCACCCCGGCCGACCTCGGCTTCGCCCAGCTCCTGCGAGCTCACGGGCTGCGCGCCACCGCCCAGCGCCGGGCGATCTACGCCGTATTCGCCGACGCGGCCGACGCCGACGCGGCCAACGCTCACCTGAGCGCCGAGGAGGTCTTCCAGCAGGCCCGCCTGCAGCTCCCCGAGCTGTCCCGCGCAACCGTGTACAACGCGCTGGGCGAGCTCGCCGAGGCCGGGCTGCTCGGGCTGGTCGAGGGCCCCGGTCCCCGGCGCTTCGACGCCAACGTGATGCCCCACCACCACTTCCGCTGCCGGGAGTGCCACCAGCTGCACGACGTCGAGCTCGACAGCGTGGAGGTCACGCTGCGCGAGCGCGGGTTCAAGGTCCAGACCTCACACGTCCTGCTCGAGGGCCTCTGCCCCCGCTGCGCCGCCGGCGCCGGGCCCGTCCCGGCATCCTGACTCCACCCTCGCCGCGTCGAGCCCCATCCCGGATCGGCGGACGGATGCAACTCGGGGATCGCGCCGCGGACCCCCCGTTAGCGTACCGTCCGGCCCGGCGTAAGCACCGTGCGCGCTGCGCCAAAACCCGTGCATAACTCGACAATCGAGCGCCCCGCGGCGGGCCATGACGAGTTATGCCCCCTGGAGGGCACCTAATTCGTCACGGTCTCGCGATCACGGCTCCCGTGACGTGTTATGCACGCTTCGCGGGCCGCGCGGCATCCAATGCCGGCGGGAGCCAACCGGCCGGGCGAACCCGGTTCGCGACCGACTCGGCTCACCACCGGTTCGGCTCGCAACCGCGACCGACTCGCGACCGACTCAGTACCTGCGCGCGGACCAGAGGACGGAGAACATCGCGTATGCCGACCCGGCCAGCAGGATCAGCCAGGCCACCGACCCGGCACCGCTGTGCCACAGCCGTGAGGTCGCCGTCAGGGTCAGCGTGGCCACCCCGGCCGCCACGTAGAGCAGCGCACGGCGCCCGTCGCCCAGCGAGTAAAGGCTGACCCGCCGCTCCCGGTACATGAGCACCCCGAACCAGACGAGGGTGCCCAGGAAGGCCAGCGTCACCGCCTGGATGGCGACGTTCGCCGCGGTCTGCCCGCCCTGCACGAGCGCCACCAGTGCGGCGATCACCAACACGATCAGGATGTTGCGGACCGTGGTGTTCAAGGACTTCAGGTTACCGCGGCGTGAGGCTCGCCCGCCGGCGCTATACGGCGATCCGGCTCGCGGACCTCGATCACCGGCTCGGCCGCGAACCGGTAACCGACCCCGAAGTGGGTGTGCACGTACCGCCACCCCGGCGATACCGCCTCGAGCTTGGAGCGAAGCTTGCGGACGAACACGTCAACCGAGCGGTCGCCGTGGGCCATCGCGTATCCCCATACCCGCTGGTAGATGTCCTCGCGATCGAGCACCCGGCCCTCGGCCGCGGCGAGCTGGCGGACAAGCTCGAACTCCTTGCGCGACAGCGACGCGGCCTGCTCCCCGACGTAGGCGTCGTAGAGGTCGGGCCGGATCGCGAGCTCGCCAACCTCGATCTTCGCGTCCTCCACAAGCCGCTCGCCGGCCCGGCGGCGACGCAATACCGCCTGAATCCGAGCCAGCAGCTCCTCTGGATGGCAGGGCTTGGTGATCCAGTCATCCGCGCCCGCCCGCAGCCCGCGCACCCGCTCGGACACGGTCACGGGCGGCGAGCACACGAGCAACGCCAGCCCGGGCAATCCCTCCGCCACCCGCTCCACGTAGTCCAGCCCGGTCAACCGCGGGTTCACGACCAGCGCGTGGAGCCGTAGAGCGACCAGATGACCTGCGTCGGGCGGAAAGCCAAACGCCGAGGTCTCCCAGTGCAGCGCACCCAGCCGACGCTGCAGAACGGTGAGCAGCCCGCTGTCGTCGTCGATCAGCGCAACCCGGACTGGCGACGCATCGCTGAGCGGTGCCATCGTTGAGCTCGAGTGTAGGGACCGCCCCCGACGGCCCCGCGCCGGACCTACCGAACCCCGGGCACGCGGCTGAGCAGCTTCAGCCCGAGGGTCATCGCCTTCGCCCACAGGCGCGTCCCGACCAGCGGCGGAGGCGCGATCCCGATCAGCCGCTGCACCGACACGGTCTGCGCCTCGGTGTACTTGAGGATCCCGGCGGCACCGTGCCGGCGCCCCAGGCCTGAGTCCTTCACGCCGCCCATCGGCGCGTCCACCGACCCCCAGGTGGCCACGTAGCCCTCGTTCACGTTCACGGTGCCGGCCTGCAATCGCGAAGCGATCCGGCGGCCGCGCGCTACATCCCTGGTCCAGACGCTGAAATTCAACCCGAAGCAACCGGAGTTGGCTCGGGCCACAGCCTCGTCCTCGTGGGTGAACGTCGACACCGCCACTACCGGGCCGAACGTCTCGTCGGCGAACAGCGACATGCCCGAACGCACGTCGCCGAGCAGCGTCGGCTCGTAGAAGTACGGCCCGAGATCGGGCCGCGCTCGGCCTCCGACCAGGACCCGCGCGCCATGCGCTACCGCATCGTCGACATGCGAGCGCACAGCGTCGAGCTGCTCCTCGGAGATCAACGACCCCATGTCGTAGTCGTACGACAGCCCGGCCCCCAACCGCATGCGGCGGATCCGCGAGACCAGGCGGCGCACGAATTCCTCGGCGATGCTCTCGTGCACGTACAGCCGCTCGATCGAGATGCACAGCTGGCCGGCGTTCGAGAACATCGCGCGTTCCGCCCCCTCGACCGCGCGCCCCAACGAGGCATCAGCCAGCACCAGCATCGCGTTCTTGCCGCCCAATTCCATCGAGGACGGGATCAGCCGTTCGGCGGCCTGCGCGGCCACGGAGCGACCCGTCGCGGTGCTGCCCGTGAACATGATGTAGTCGACCCGCCCGATCAGCTCCGGCCCCAACTCGGCGCCGGAGCCGGTCACGACCTGGAGCACGTCACGGGGCAGCCCCGCCTCCTCAAGCAGTTCCTGCCCGATCAGACCGCTGAACGGCGTCTTGGAGTCGACTTTCATCACCACCGCGTTGCCGGCGGCGATGGCCGGGATCGCGTCGCTGAGCGACAGCGTCAGCGGATAGTTCCAGGGCGAGATCACCCCGACCACGCCCACCGGGTGATGCTGCTCCCACGTGGCGGTCAGGAACGGAAGCGCTCCCCGGCGGCGCTGAGGCCGCAGCAGCCGTCCTGCCGACCGGGCGTAGTAGCGCGAGACCAGCGCCACGTCGAGGATCTCCTCGAA
>DATFDC010000142.1:0-5314 GCA_035252415.1 Solirubrobacteraceae bacterium | reverse complement strand
AACAGGTTCAGCCGGAACATCGGCTCGGGGACGCGCAGCTCGATCAGGCAGAAGAGGACGAGCACGGCGATCCCGCCGAGCAGCGTCGTGAGCACGAACGGCGACGTCCAGCCCATGGTGTGCCCGCCGTGCGGCTGGATGCCGTACGTGATGCCGACCATCACGGCGATGAGGCCGACCGCGAACGTCAGGTTGCCCCACCAGTCGATCCGCGCGTGGCGCTTCGGGCTGAGGTCGACGAGCTTCCGGTACGCCCACACCGTGCCGAACAGGCCGATCGGCACGGACACGAGGAACACGAGGCGCCACTGCAGCGGCGCCAGCACCCCGCCGAGCACCAGGCCGATGAACGAGCCCGCGATGGCGGCCACGCCGTTGATCCCCAGGGCCAACCCGCGCTGGTTCTCCGGGAAGGCGTCGGTGATGATCGCGCTCGAGTTGGCGAACAGCATCGCGCCGCCGATCCCCTGCCCGACCCGCATGCCAATCAACCACAGCGCGCCGGCGCTCCCGGTGAGCGGCGTCAGGAACAGCAGGATCGAGAACACCGTGAACACCGTGAACCCGAGGTTGTAGATCCGCACCCGGCCGTACATGTCGCCGATCCGGCCCAGGCTGACCACGAGCACCGCGGTCACCACCAGGAAGCCGAGGATCATCCACAGCAGGTAGTTCGTGTTGCCCGGGGCCAGCGGGTTGATGTGGATGCCCCGGAAGATGTCGGGCAGCGCGATCAACAGGATCGAGCCGTTGATCGTGGCTAGGAGCATGCCGATCGTCGTGTTGGACAGGACGATCCACTTGTAGTTGGCCGGCAGGAGGCGACTGGCGCCGAGGGAGGCCGCGCTCACTCCCTGACTGCTTCCCGGAACGACCGGGCGTGAAAAGCGCCGCTCAGCGGCCGCGGACGGCGTGGGTGGTGCTCGATCCACGCCCACGCGTGCCGCGTTTCACCGCGAACATCGCGGCGTCGGCGGAGCGGAGCAGGCCGTCGGGCGTGTCGGCATCGATCGGGTAAACCGCCCGGCCGATGCTCGCGCCGAGCAGGAGCTCATGCCCGTCGATCATGAACGGCCGGGTCAGCGCGTCGGCCAGGCGCTCGGACACCTCCTCGGCATCGCCGGCGGCGGTCCGCGAGTTGATCAGCACGGCGAACTCGTCGCCGCCGAGCCGCGCCACCGTGTCCGCGGAGCGCGTGCACGCGGTCATGCGCTTGGCCACCGCGACCAGCAACTGGTCGCCGACGTCGTGGCCGAACTCGTCGTTGACCGGCTTGAAGCCGTCGAGGTCGAGGTAGAGCAGCGTGACCGGGTGGACCTGCTCGCGCGCTCTCTCCACGGCGGCCCTGAGCTGATCGGTGAACTGGAGCCGGTTGGCCAGGCCGGTGAGCTGGTCGTGCAGGGCTTGATGGGTCATCTCGTCGAGCAGGCACCCGTTCTGGAGCGCGGTGATGGCCTGCGCGGCCACGCCGGACACGCGGTCCAAAAGTTCCGGGGTCGGCTTCAATCGGTCCGGCCGGTCGAATACCGAGATGATCAGGAGGCCCAGGAAAGAGTCCGCGGTGGCCAGCGGCACGAGCATCGCGGCGGCCAGGTCGAGCTCGATGAGCATCTGCTGTAGCCGCACATCGTCCGTGGTCGCGTCGACGAACACTGGCCCCGTGTTCGAACCCGTGACCAGACGGTCGAGTGTGCTGCCCGGGACCGGCACCCAAACGTTCTTCTCGCTTTCCACGGCACCGTCGTGGGTGGTCACCGCGCGGCGCACGAGCTCGCCGCGCGCGGCATCCCACAGGCACACCCCAACCCGGTCGCAGTCCACCACCAACGGCACTGCGTCGGCCAGCCGCCGCGCAATCTCGCTACTGGTTCCGGCTGCGGCCAGCGCCCTGGCCAGCGAGAGCAGCGCGCTTGACTGGTCGCCTTGCTCCTTGGCCTGGGCCAGGGCCGATGCGCCGTCAAGCGCGCTGGCCGCGTACCGCGCGTAGACCTCGAACAGCTCCCGCTCCTCGGGCAGGAAGCTCTGCCCGGGACCGCGCAGCGCGACCAGCCGGCCGTACTCGCGGCGATTGGAGGCGACCGGCACGACCAGCCACGACTCCGGGTGCTCGGCCGGATCGCGCGAAAGCAGCTCGTCCAGATAGTCGGCGACACCCTCCTGCTCGAATCCCTTGTGGTGGGTGTGGAGCTCGCCGTCCGGCTTGACCCGCACCGCGAGCAGGTAGCGGATGGCCCGCACCTCGAGCGCGGCGCGTGCCGTGATCCGAGCCAGCACCGCATCGAGGTCGTCCACCGCGATCAGGTCCGACGCCGTGTCGAACACGCTGCGCAGACGCTCCTTCATGGCCTCGAGCTGATGGCGCAGCGCGATGACCTGCCCGGACGAGTCCGGGGCCGAGAGCGCCGGCTCCCAGGTAACCCGATACACGCAGCGCTCCGCGCCCATCGCCTGGCATTCCTCGTGCTCGACTACGCCCGGGGCCAGCCCGAACAGCGCCGGCGGACAGGTCAGCAGCCCGCTCGTCCAGGCGCAGTGCTCGATGCTGCGGGGGAACCCGTCGGCCGCCGTCGCGACGACCTCGGCGAAGCCGGGGCGTCCGTCGGTCACCTCGAGCCGCGTCACCGTGCTGAACTCGGCCGCGCCCTTGGCCACCGCGACGTAGGCCTTCTCGGGGCTGCCGAGCGACCGCAGCATGGCGGCGATCTGGGAGCTGCCCAGCCGCTCCGCCGCGTCGACCCCGACCGCACGGGCGAACTGGGGGTGGTGGGTGACCTGAGCGCCGGCATGCCACAGGGCCACCGCCTCGTCGTAGGCGATCCAGTTCGTGATGTCCGTCAGGTACTCGATGCTCCGCGGGCTGCCGGCCAGCCGCAGGACCTCCTGGACGGCCTCCTGGCCGCCGAACGCGGCCACGCGCGCGAGCAGCACCGCGCTCATCGAGCACGAGAAGTGATCTCCCCGGTCGGTACGGGATATGGCGGCCTGGCTGGACATCAGGTTCGTATCGGTGCCGCCAGGCGGTTGGATGCCGTAGTTGATACGGATTGGACGAACGGCTGTTGATAGCGTGCCGTGCCTGGAACCTTCGACTCTTTGGAGCGGCAGATGACCAGCGCGAACACCCAGGGCCTGGTGACCGACATCGCGGGACTGCGCGACCGCGCGGGCACCCACGTCGGCCACACCGACTGGCAGGAGATGACCCAGGAGCGGGTCAACCAATTTGCCGACGCGACCGACGATCACCAGTTCATCCATGTCGACCCCGAGCGGGCCAAACAGACCCCGTTCGGCGGCACGATCGCCCACGGATTCCTCACGCTGTCGCTGGTCGCGCCGACCTCCCAGCAGCTGATGAAGGTCACCGACGCCGTGATGGGGGTCAACTACGGACTCGATCGAGTGCGCTTCCCGGCGCCGCTGCCGGTCGGGGCCCAGTGGCGCGGCGGCCTCGAGATCCTCGAGGTCTCGGAGATCCCCGGCGGTCTGCAGATCAAGTCCAAGGTGACGATCGAGGTCAAGGACTCCGAGAAGCCGGCCTGTGTGGCGGAGTCGCTCGTCCGGGTGTACGGCGGGCAGTGACCGCCATCGACCTCGACAAACTCACCGCGATCGACGTGCACGTGCACGCCGAGCGCAACGCGGGCGAGCCGCAGGACCCGGTGACCGAGGAGCTGCTGGCCGCCGCCTCGAGCTACTTCGGATCGGCGCCGAATCAGCCCACCGCGCAGGACGTGGCCGACTACTACCGGGAGCGCAACATGCTCGCGGTCGTGTTCACGGTCGATGACGAAGCGGGCATGGGCCGCAAGCGCCTGGGCAACGCCGAGGTACTCGAGGCCGCCCGTAACAACCCCGACGTGATGATCCCGTTTGCGTCGGTCGACCCGCACAAGGGCAAACTCGGGGTTCGCGAGGCCCGCGAGTGGATCGACGCGGGCGCCAAAGGCTTCAAGTTTCACCCCAACACGCAGGCGTTTTGGCCCCAGGACCGCGCGTTCTACCCGCTGTATGAGGTGATCGCCGAGGCCGGGCTGATCGCCCTGTTCCACTCCGGGACGACCGGAATCGGCGCCGGCATGCCCGGCGGCGGCGGCGTGCATCTGAAGTACTCGAACCCGATGTGCATCGACGACGTCGCGGCCGACTTTCCCGAGCTGAAGATCATCCTCGCCCACCCCTCGTTCCCCTGGCAGGAGGAGGCCCTCGCGGTCGCGGTCCACAAGCCCAACGTGTACATCGACCTGTCGGGCTGGTCGCCGAAGTACTTCCCGCCGATCCTGGTCCAGTACACGAACACGCGCCTGAAGAACAAGATGCTGTTCGGATCAGACTTCCCGCTGATCGCGCCGGACCGCTGGCTGGCCGACTTCGAAAAGCTCGAGATCAGGGACGAGGTGCGACCGCTCGTGCTCAAGGACAACGCGGCCAAGCTCCTGGGCCTGGCTTAGGGCCTCGCCTGGGAATCCGGCCCGGTTCCGATTGCGGCTCGGAGCGTTGCCGAGGCCGGATTCCCCTAGCTCGGCGTCCCTGGGGCCATGTACCCCGTCCGGACAGGGATCGTCAACCGCCGGACGATCGCTTGCCCGGCCCCACGGACGCCGCCGAAGGCGGCCAAAACCCCCGCTTGTGCAGAGTTTTGGCGCTATTGACGATGCGCGTTGTGCAACTTCAGCGCAGGGAGGTTTGGTGAAGTTACTCTCGGGTATTGCCGCGGCAGCCGGTGTGGCTAAGAATCGGCCGCACTTGCCTCTCCTCTCCTCCCTCACCTGGCGGCAGTCTTATACGGGCTGTCGTCAGGTGCTGGTGGGCGAGAGCGCCTCGGGGGCGGCGTCGAGGCGCTGGCGCTCGAGGCGCCGGCGCTGTGACCGGGCCCGCTTGATCAGCGTGGCCAGCTCGGCCTCGGGAATGCCGTGCTCGACGCCCCGCTCGAGCGCCCGCCACATGCCCAGCTTGCCCTCCACTCCGAGCGAGAGGAACTCGAGTTCCTCCAGGCGGGAGAGCGGCGAGTAGCCGGTCAGCCGGCCGTTGAGCTTGAGTCGTCCGAGCTTCTCGGCGCTCCACGCGACCGCCGCCTTGGCCGGGTCGGCACGGATGCCCAGGCGCTGCATGATCAGCCTGAGCGACTGACGGTCTTGATCGATCTCATCCGCCAGGGTCGCCAAGACCTCGCCGTAAGGCGTTCCCTGGTTACTCCGGGCGGCCCGGCGCGCGAGCTGCACGGCGGCAACGGATCCGGCGTAGTGATCGTTCAGGTAGATCGCGAGCTTGCTCATCGCCACCACAGTACGACGTAGCCGAGCATGGCCGCGGC
>DATFDC010000141.1:0-28124 GCA_035252415.1 Solirubrobacteraceae bacterium | reverse complement strand
GGCGTCCGCCCGCCGCGCCGCGCGAGCACGTCGCCGCGCACGTGCCCGCCGCGGCTACGCGCGACTGGGGCGAGCCGATGGAGATTCCGGAGGACAGCCCATATCCCCGCCTCGTGATCGCGTATGGCAGCAACTTCGGCGCGTGCAAGGAGCTGGCCGAGCGCTTCGCCGAGCGCAGCCGCTTCTACGGCTACGAGGACGACGTGATCACGCTGAACGAGCTCGCCGATTCGCCGCCTCGGACGGAGCCGTGGCTGCTCGTCGCCATGACCTCCACGTACACATCGAATCCTCCGTCGAACGCGACCGCGTTCAAGGCCACGCTCGAGAAGGCCGAGCCCGGAACCGAAACGTGGCGGAACTGCAAGTACGTGGTCTGGGGCCTCGGCAACAGCCAGTGGAACGCGTTCCTCGCCTTCCCGCGCTACGTGAACGCGAGGTTGGCCGAGCTGGGGGCCGAGCCGGTCGCGGATTTCGCGCACGGCGACGTCGGCTCACCGGTGTGGGAGAGCCTGCACGCGGAGTGGAACGGCGGCGTGTGGCCGGTGCTACACGAGCTATCGGGAGCGCGACCGACCGCCGCGGCGGCCTCGCGCGTGGCGGCCGAGAACGAGGCAGCGAAGCGGCTGAGCGGCGCCGACTCGAACACGGCGATGGCGATGTCGCTCGGCGGCGGCGGCGATAACGCGCCGCGGGTTCTGCTCGTCCCGAAGATCCTCACCAACGCGGTCGGCGCCGAGACGCTCGAGGTGCGCGTCCGAGCGTGCCGCGAGCTGCAGTCCGGCGAGTCGTCGAAGCGGACGCGGCACCTCGAGATCGGCCTCCCAGACGGCGTGGGATACACGGCGGGCGATCACCTCGGTGTCTGTCCGAAGAACGACGAGGACGACGTCGAGCGGCTCGCACAGCGCCTCGGCGCTGCGCTCGAAGGCCTGTTCATGGTGCCGAAGACGCTGAACGTCCGCTCTGTCCCGAAGGGCGTCGTGCTCCAGGTCCGAAACGTCCTGACGAGCCTCGTCGACATCGCCGGCCGGCCGACGGTTCCGTTGCTGGAGCTGCTGCTCGAGAAGGTCTCCGACCCGGAGGACCGGCCGCGACTGGCGGAGATCAAGGCCATCCTGGAGACGCCGGGCGGGCCCGACTCACCGCTGCGCGCAGCGATCAAGGCCGGCGCGTACGACGTGCTGCGTCTACTCGAGGAGTTTCCGTCGGCGAGGCTGAACGTTTTCGACTTCCTGCAGGTCGCGCAGCCGTTGCGGCCGCGCTACTACTCGCCGAGCTCGAGCCCCGCCGTGCATGGGGAGCTCGTCCACCTGACCGTTGGCCTCGAAGCCGTGCCGGTGCCGGATCTGCCCGAGCGCGTGTTCCGCGGCATGAGCGCGCACTATCTTCACGCGCTGCACGAGGGGGCCCGCCTCAACGTCTTCCTCGAGACGGCCGACGGCTTCCATCTGCAGGACGACGTGAGCAAGCCGATGGTGTTCGTCTCCGCGGGGACGGGGTTCGCACCGATGCGGGCCTTCCTCTGGGAGAGATTGGCGCTGAAGCGTCAGGGGGTCGCACTGGCGGAGGCCGCGCTCTTCAACGGCATCCGCTCGCAGCGCATCGACTACATCTACCGAGACGAGATCGAGATGTTCGTCGCGGAAGGCGTCCTCGACCACGCCCACGTGGCGACTTCACGCGAGCATCCGGACACTCGTATGTACGTGCAGGACAGGCTCCGTGAGGAGCGCTCGCTCGTCTGGCGTCTGCTGGAAGAAGGAGGCTATGTATACGTGTGCGGCTCCCAGCCCATGCGAGAGGGCGTGCGCGATGCGTTCCTCGACATCGCCTGCGAGTGCGGCAAGATGCCCCGCGAGCATGCGGAGGCATTCCTGGAGGAACTAGAGGTATCGGCCAAGCGCTATCGCCCGGACCTTTGGGGCTAACCGGGGATGGACGTGCTCGCATTCATCTCCATGCTCGCCGCGCTCCTGATGTTCGTCTTCGCCGCGAGCGGCAGGGAGCTTCGGCACTTCAACGAGATCGCGTTGGGTCTCGTCTTCCTGGCCGCAGCGCTGATCTTCCAGTTCACCGCGATCACGCACGCGACAATCGGCGGCTAGCGAGACGGGAGCGAGGGACTCGAACCCGCGGACTCCGGGGACCAGTTCGAGCGTCGCGAGGTGGACGATGCCGAGGTCGTTCCAAGCCAATCTCGAGCGATTGGTCTCGCGACAGTAGGCGCACCTCCTTCCAAAGGAGGTGCTCTATGCGCTCAGCTGAGACAACTAAAACCCCCGCTTTGAGGGTGTTTTAAGCCCTCTGACGGACTCGAACCGTCGACCCCCTCCTTACCATGAACGTGAGGAGGGGGCCGATCCATGCGGCTTTCCGCGCCGTCGTGCGACTTCGGGTGCGGCGCGCCTATGCGCGCGTCGCCAGGTGTGGCGTCGTGGTGCGACCTTCGTGCGACCTCGCTGGAGTGGGCTCGGGAAGCTCCAGGAAGAAGGTGGATCCGGCACCCGTGGTCGACTCGAACCAGAGGCGGCCGTTCATCAGTGAGGCGAGTTGGTTGCAGATGTAGAGGCCGAGCCCGAGGCCGGCGGCGCCGGTTTGCTGTTCGGGGTCGGCTCGGTAGAACTTCTCACCGATGTGGGGGTGGTGGCGGGCGTCGATGCCGATGCCGGTGTCGCGGACGCTGAAGCGGATGGTTTCGTCGGCGCGTTCGACTGCGAGCTCGATCTCTCCGCCGTCCGGGCTGTAGCGGATGGCGTTGTCGAGGAGGGCGTCGAGGATCTGTTCGAGGCGCTCTTCGTCGAGGGCGGCCGGATCTGTCCCTCGTGGTAGCCGCTTCCGCAGCTGCAAGTTGTCCGGACAGCGTTTCTTTGCGCGTTCGAGTACGCGTTCGACGAGCGCCTCGAGGTCGCACTCGCCGGCCGGCGGGCGCGTATCGTCGCCGGCGAGCGAGTTGGCGGTGAGCAGGTCGTTGACGATTCGGGAAAGGCGCTCGGTCTCGGCGCGGAGCATCCCGATCAATTGCTCGCGAGTGCTCTCGGTGAGTGGGGCGTCACTCCGCGCGAGCGTTGCGGCGGCGCCGTAAATCGAAGTGACGGGCGTTCGCAGCTCGTGCGAGACGGTTGTGATCACGTCTCGACGCATCTGCTCGAGTCGTGCGGTCTCGGTCGCGTCGCGGAAGGCGTACAGGGTTCCGTCGGCGTAGGGTGTCGCGACCAGCGACAGCCAGATCTCACGGCCATCGAGCTCGAACGGGTAGGTGCGCGGCTTTCCGTTGCGCAGGTTGAGACGCGGTGCGAACGCGTGCCAACCCGGCAGGGTCTCGTCGACTCGGCTGCCGACAACGGCCTCTGCGGGGAGCCCCGTAATGTGCGCCGCGGCCGGGTTCCAGAGGTCGATGGCGCCTGCCGAGTCAACGGTGAAGACGCCTTCGGGAAGTGTCATCAGCACGCGCTCGGCGCGGGCGCGTTCGGCAGCAATCGCCTCAAGCTGTGCGGTTTCGACCCGCAGCCGTGCGAGCTCGAGGTTTGCGCGTACCCGGGCGACGAGCTCCCGTGCCGAGAACGGCTTGACCAGGTAGTCGTCGGCGCCGGCTTCGAGCCCTTCGATCGCGCTTTCGGCGCCTGCGCGTGCCGAGACGAGCACGACCGGGATGTTGCTCGTGCGTGCGTCCGCGCGGAGCTCGCGCAACAGCTCGAAGCCGTCGAGCCGCGGCATCATCACGTCGCTGAGCACGAGGTCGGGGGGCGATTGTCTTGCGTGCGCGAGCGCCGCTTCACCGTCGGCGGCGGTTTCGACCTGCCAGTAGCGGCGCAGCAGCCGGGCGAGGTAGCCGCGCATGTCGGCGTTGTCGTCGGCGATCAGGATGCGCGCGTTCGTGGTTCGCGGCGCACCCGATTCGCGTACGAGGTCGTCTCGAAGGAGCTCCGCTCCGCCTGCCGGCTCCGGTCGCGTCTCGTCCGGGAGCCAGCGCAATGCCTCCTCGACGTAGGGGGCGGCGCCGAGGCTGCGTGCGGCTGTGCCCTCGGGGCCGCCGAGCTTGTCGACGGGGAGATGTGCGTTCCCGCGCGGCAGCCGCACCGTGAAGGTCGACCCGGTGCCGACCTCGCTCGCGACGACGGCGGCACCGCCGTGCAGCCGGGTGAGCTCGTCGATGAGCGCGAGCCCGATGCCGCTTCCTTCGTGGCTTCGCGCCGCCGCGTCCTTGATTCGGTGGAACCGCTCGAAGAGACGCGGCAACTCCTCCGCGGGCACGCCGACTCCGGTGTCGTGCACACGCAACACGACGTCGTCTTCCTCGAGGTGCAGCGAGATGGCGATCTCGCCCGCGAACGTGAACTTGAGCGCGTTGGAGACGAGGTTGAGCACGATCTTCTCCCAAGCCTCGCGGTCGACCCAGATCGGCTCGCCGAGCGGCGGGCAGTCGACGGCGAGGCGTAGCCCAGCCGCCTCGATCGCGGAGCGGAAGGCGCTTGCAAGGTCGGCCGTGACCGCGGCGAGATCGGTGGGCTGGAAGAGCGCGTCGATCCGTCCCGACTCGGCACGCGAGAAGTCGAGCAACGTGTTCACGAGCCGCAGCAGTCGCAGGGCGTTCCTGCGAATCAGCTCGAGGTCGTCGCGCCGCCCGGCGGGTTGCTCCGCCTCGGCGAGCAACTCTTCGAGCGGCGAGAGGATCAGCGTCAGCGGCGTCCGTAGCTCGTGGCTGACGTTGGTGAAGAAGAGCGTCTTCGCCCGGTCGAGCTCCGCGAGCGCCTCGCTGCGTTGCCGCTCGGCCTCGGCGCGGCGCGCATCGGCGATCGCGGCTCCCACCTGTCGCGCAACGAGCTTGAGGAACGCCACGTAGTCGTCGTCGACGGGCCGGCGCTCGTTGACGCCCAGCACGAGTGCGCCGACCGGCGCCTCCGTTCCTTGCTGGAGAGGGAGTAGGAGCGCCCGACGGGGGAGACCCTCGGTCGCGGCGTGATCGCCGACGTGCTCGACGATGTCCTCGATCACCATCGGCGCGTCCGCGCCGGCGATCGATGCGAGCGGCCACGGGCCGGCATCGTCGTCGGTCAGGTCGACGAGCCTCGGAGCGATTGACGTGAGACGGCGCTTCAGGTCAGAGGTCGCAACCAGCCGCGCGACGGTCCGGTCGTCGTCGAACAGGTATGCAATCGAGAACGAAATGGCGATGCTTCCGCGGAAGACTGCCGCGGCGCGCTCGCACGCCTCCGCCGGCGTCCGGGCCGCGCTCGTCGCCGACGTCAGTTGGCGGAGGATTTGCAGCCGCCGGGCGCCGATCACGTGGCCCGTCGTCTCGGCGACTGCAGTGAAGATGCCACCGATCCCACCTGTCTCGTCGCGGATCGGGCTGAACCCGAAGGTGAAGTAGCACTCTTCGACGAATCCGCTCCGGTCGAGCTCGACGAGCTGATCCGGCGACCAGGTCGCCTCGCCGCGGTCGCGCACCCCGGCCAGCATCGGGCCGATCAGGTCCCAGATCTCCGGAAAGCAGTCGACGCCGCGCTGGCCGAGCGCCGTTGGATGCTTGTTACCCAGCAGCTGCGCGTACGGCTCGTTGTACAGCATGACGAATTCGGGCCCCCACCAGATCAGGATCGGGAATCGCGATTCGAGGCAGATGCTCAGGGCCGTTCGCAGGCTCTGCGGCCAAGTCTCGGTCGGCCCGATCGGTGTCGAGGCCCAGTCTCGTTCGTCGATCAGCTCGTCCAGCGGACTGTGTTCGTCATCGATTACGTCCCGCACAGTGGCGTAATCATGCACCCGCTCTGAACTGCGATGAAGCTCGCGAAGAGTCCGAATCCTTGCGACGAGGATCCCCGCCGCGGCGTGTCGTTTGCGGCGGGAGAGTCTCGAGGCGCGGCCGTGTGGCGGCGTAGAGGCCGGCGAGTCGGCAGGCTTCCGCGGCCGCGAGGAGTCGCTCCGCGCGACTCGCTCGCTCTGCGGCGTCTGTCGGTCCGAGTCGGAGAGAGGCGAGTCCGGTCCACATCGCACGGTCGCTCTCGAGCAGGAGCCGGCAGCCTTCGAACTCAGTCACGGCCGAGAGCGGGGACGGCCGGAGCACGCGGCCGTTCAGCTTCAACCGGCCGATCTTCTCTCCCGTCCAGACGGCAATGTGACGTGCGCGTGAGGGCGCGCTGTCGAGCTGGTCGAGGAAGCCCTCGACGCAGGCGCGGTCGTCGTCGGCGGCTCGGCGAATGTTCTCGGCGATCGCGCGCTGCTCATCGGGGCGATCCGCCGTGCCCATTCGCTGCGCGAGCTCGCGCAGAGCGACGAGCAGCGCGTGATGGTCGCGCAGGTACACCGCGAGCAGGCGCCCGTCGAGATTCTCGGTCGTGGCCGTGCCGTTCGGATATCGCACGCTCGCCTCGTTGAGCAAAGCCATTCGGCGGCAGGCGCGGCGGCCGAATTCGACCTGCTTGTGCGGGCCGAGCAGCCGGAAACCGAGCCGAACGACCGCGTTCGTCTCCGCGGGGCGTGAGACGGCGTGCGTCCGAAACTCGACCGCGCCGCTGTCGAGCCACTTCCAGACCTCGAAGTCTCGTTGGCCGGCCTCCACGTGGCCTTCGAGCGTTCGGTAGTTCCAGAAGGAGACGAGGGCGTCGCGGCCGCCGTGGCTACGGCGTTCTTCCCCGGCGTTGCCAACGCGAACGCCGGCGTAGATACGTGCGCCGAGCGCGTGCAGGATCAGCAGCAGTTCGCGTTGTTCGAGCGGAACGCGTGGGTCGTAGCGGGCTTCGACGAGCGCGGGATCCGCGAACGCGTAGCTGCGACTGAGCGCAGCTGCGGTCTCCCAGCTACCACCCTGCTGCGGCGGCCCCGGCTGCTCGGGTGCGAGCGGCTGACGGTAGTCGTCGCGCTCCCAGCCCGGCCCGAGACCGAGCGTTTCCGGGTCGAAGTTGAGCGGCCGATCATGCAGCGCGGCCAACCGCCCGTCGAGGTCGCGCGCGCGGAAGTCGAACTCAGGGAAGCGCGAGGGGATCCTCCACCTTTCGACTCACTATCTCGACCCCGCCCGTCAGCCGCCCTGCACTCAGCGTCGCGACCTGCTCGAGGAACGAGGTCCACATGTGGAGCTGCACCTCCTTGGCCATGCGCAGGTGGTGGTAGAGCAGGTTCGAGAGTCGGTCACCGCTGCGCGCCCATGATTCGATCTCGAACTGAAGCAGCGGCCCAGTCTCGGTTGCACGGAACTCGATTTGGCCCGCCTCGAGATGACCCCGCAGGGTCGCGAGGCGAAACGAGGTAGGCGTGCTCTCGACCACCCTGACCGGCCCATCCCACGGTCCGGGCATCCGCACGACAAGCTCATCTCCGACCTGGAGCCCACCCTCTGCGCCCCGGACTTTGAGGAAGCGTGCGAGCTCCGTCGGCGTCGCGAGGTTGGGGTCGACACGGAGGCGGCCGATCAACTCCTGCGGCGAGCGCCGCGTCTCGCGGATCCGCGCCCGGTAGACACGGTGGAAGAGCGGGCCGACGCCCTGGTCGACGCGCTGGACGTCATCGTCGAGCACCGCGTCGGGTAGGGCCGGCGGCAGGTCGCTCTCGCCTCCGCTCTCTTCGCGGCGATGCATCGGCGTCGTCCGCCACATGTAGTTCCAGGACGTCAACGCGATCCCGACCGGCCAGAGCGCGGCGGTCCAGATCCGTCGTCCGGCAGAAAGGCGACTCGACACGAGGCTTCGGCGTACCCGCCTAACCCCGTGAGTGAACGTAGCGAGAATGGGGAACGGCCCAGGGGTGATCATCAGGGCCCTGTACCGCCACGGTCTGCGCGGCGCACACTTCCATGCGCTGTCGCTGGGTTCCGTCGGTCTCTGCATCGGCCTCTGGATCCGCGCGAAGACGGTCGACCAGGACGAGCGCGGAAACGCCGAGCGGCGTGCCCTCTTCGTGGGGCTCTGGGCGCCGACACTTTGGCAGATCGGCAGCTCGCTCGAGCTTGCCGCGCGTCCGGATCAGCGAAGGCTCCGGCGTCGGCCCCGGTAGGAGACGGTCTGAACGCAAGCCTCTACGGGGGAGGAAGATGCTGAGGCGCGTCCCGTCACTCCTCTCGCGGGTCTTTCGGACACCGCCTTCCCCGACGTGGGCGACCGTTCTTCGTTACAGCGCGCTTCCTAGCGATGCGAGCGCTGCGACAACGAGTGCCGGTTCGAGACTGCGATTCGGCACAGGCAACAAGAACCCAGCGATTTGGCAGGTCTCTTAGAGCCTTCTGACGGAGTCGACCGTCGACCCCTCCTTACCTCGCAACGGAGTCGGTTGGAGAGCGCGGCGCGACTCCCATATCTCCAGGAGTTTTCGGCTCGCGGGCGGACAGGGCCGCCGACAAACCCGGAACACGTGCGACCTTCGTCGCCCGTCAGGGCAACGACCGAGCGAGATAAAGCCCGTATTTGCAGGACCTTTCAAGAGCCCTCTGACGGACTCGAACCGTCGACCCCCTCCTTACCATGGAGGTCTAGGCAGTTCCGGCCTGTACTACGTAGTCCGTCAATGTCCGAGAAACCGCTGGAAATCTGCTGTGTTCCGGTGGGGATAGGGACGGAGAGGGATGCTCAGGAACCATCGACTGTTGCGTAGATGTTGCCCGCGCAGGTCCACCGTCGCTGCCTAAGAGGGCAGATCTCCACGTTGCGTGACGGTTGGGGTGCGTAGAGCGTTGCGGCGTGTTTGCCTCGCGCGGCAGCTGCGAAGGGCCAAGCTAGGCAGCGCTCCCGTAGCGGTTTCGGCAGTACTCGCAACCATGACGGGTTGCTTTGGATGTGACGCCGCGATGCCTCAACCGTCGTTGACTGTGCCCACATCTCTTTAAACGAGGTAGCCGTCTGCGTTTAAAGTTCGCTGAAGATCATCAAGTCTTCTTGGGATCGACACACGCCCGTGAAACGGCGAGACCTTCGCCGTGGCTAAGACAATGTCACTTCTTCTGAGTGCCGTTGCAGTGGCGGAGCTGGGTCAGATACAGCAGAGAAGATTTGGGGTGCGATCCAGAAGTTCAAGCCGCCTCGTCCCGTTGCGCGCATTCTCTCAAGCCAGCCGCGCTCCTCCAGCTGATGGATTAGGTTTAACGCGCCTTGAGTGGTAAGACCCAAGTTCTGTGAAACCCGCCTTGAGCTGACCACTGGGTTCCCAAAGAGAAGATCCACGACCTCAACCGCTCGACTGCGAGAGCCAGCGAGGGCAGCTCGGTACGTCTCACGCAGGTCATGTAGATGTTCGGCACGAGCGATGGCGTCTTCGGATTGGACGGCGACCGCTGTCAGAAAGAACTGGAGCCACTCCTGGACCTCACCGCGCTCCCTAACCGCCTGCAGGCGTTCGTAGTACTCGCGCCGATGCTCTTCGAGGTAGGAGCTCAGGTAAAGGAGCGGCGCGGGCAGCGCGCCTCGATGTATGAGGAAAAACACGATGAGTAACCGACCGACCCTTCCGTTCCCGTCTAGAAACGGATGGATCGTCTCGAACTGGTAGTGGAGGAGAGCGCACTGAACGAGTGTCGGGAGCCGAACGTTGGAGTTTGAAAATGCCTCCCAGTCCTTCCATGCCTTCTGCATCTCTCGAG
Source organism: Solirubrobacteraceae bacterium (assembly GCA_035252415.1). Classification (GTDB taxonomy): domain Bacteria; phylum Actinomycetota; class Thermoleophilia; order Solirubrobacterales; family Solirubrobacteraceae; genus Palsa-465. The sequence continues at coordinate 18,556 of DATFDC010000141.1, read as the reverse complement.
GCAGAGGTGGCACGAAGACCGCGTTCTCAGGCGAGTCCGTAGGGGAGCCGATCCACACAGGCCGATCTCGAAACTCTCCTGGCCTTTTCTCCTCTCCTCGAACCCCGTACATCAACACACTGTGAATATCCCTAACGAGCCGCCCGACTAGGGGTAGGTCGGGCATTCGCTGGAGGCCCGCTTCCATGGCCGACCTGTAGTTCCAGACCTCCCGCACGTCAGCAGTTGCGGCTGCTTCTTCGCCTGCATCGGCTTCGAATACATCCGAGAGGGATGCCTGAGTACCCTCGATACGAGAACTTGCGAGCGCTTCCCGCGTGACATAGGGCCGGATGAACATGTTTGGGTCGTGAATCTGCCTGCCCGCGCCGGCTAGACGGCCTAGGGCAGCGTCGGCCATGGAGAGCGCCAGTACGGTTTCGCTCTCGAAGGTCAGCTTTCTGGGCAGAGGCTCTGGGCGGAAGGCTACGAAGTCCCATCCGCTCGCGGAGTTTCGATAGGGACGCCCGAACTCTGCGCTGACGAACTTGCTCTCGTCCATGGCTCGCTTATACCAAGAGAAAGACTTGTTTCGTTTAAACCTCTGCCGCTAGGCTCAACGCCCCGTCGGGCTGATACCGCTGAAGCTCGGCACGAGCGTTTCACGTGGCGGTAATAGCCTCGTCGGCGCCGGCCCTTCCAGCGATGACTACTCAGGGCTCGGCACATGGACGCTTCACCCGCGCGCTCAAGCAGCGGAACCTTTGGGCGGTTGAGTCGTCGCTCCGCGAGCTGGGCAGCGTCTCGCTCGAAGACGCGCTGGGCTACCTCGATCTACTGGCCGAGCAGAAGCCGGAGAAGCTCGAGCGTGCCGCCGTGCGTTGGCATGGCCGGCTCGAGACGGAGGCGACGTTTTTCTATCGCTGGCAGAGTCGCAGCTCGCGCTCGCCGCTCTGGCGAGCCTCTGCGCTGGCGAGCGGGATGCGGTCGGGGTACTCAGGCGGTTGCTGCGGCGGGTACTGCCGCTCGTCGTGCTGCGTGTTAGCTAGCCCTGGGGTGTCAGGTCCCCGGCGTAGATTCAGGAGCCGCAATGGAGATCGCAACCCTCGTTTTCGCAGCGCTGGCGGCTATCGGGACGGTCTTCGTGCCCTTCTACCTGGCGACACCGCGCCTGTCTCTCAGATTCATCGGCTTCGAGGTTCTTGGCTGGCAAGACATCGGCCATGCGAGCGTTCTGCTCAGGCTCGCCGTTCACAACAAGGGCCACGGCGCGATCAATGCGCTTGAGGTACGCGCTGCACTTCCCGGTCAGGCGCTACTCAGCGCCCCGGTGATCGTTCGCTTCGCCCCGCTCGAGGCCGACCAGTACGAGGTCTTCGACTTCACGCCCGATCCACAAGCTCGCTTCGTGCTCGGTGAAGATCCACACCTAGTCACCCCGATCGTCATCGCTGCTCAATGGGGCGGGAAGGTCCGGAAGACGCTCCAACTATCCGGTTCCCTAATGAGACTTATGAAGAGGCGCGACCACCGGCCGCGTGGCGAGCGACGCTTTCTAGGCGTGAGTAGTCGTTGGGGATGGGCGCCGGCAGGGGCGTGGCTTTTTGTTCTCATCGTGTTCTTCTTGGCGATCTGGTCCGGATTCCACCACTAGGCAACCTCGACCTTCAGCATCCCCACGAACCCCAGCTCGTCTACTTCCTCAAAGGGCACGACATCGACAACGTGAAAGCGCTGGTTGCGGTTGCCGATGATCTCCTCGCCGGGACGGATCATCTGCGCGTACGTGGCCTCTCCGAGATCGTCCCCGTCCGGTGAGTGAAGGCGGTATCTGAACAGCGCTCCTCCGTTCCGGGGCCGTACAAGTCGTGGGCGTCAGAATCAGGCGCGTCAGACGGCTCGACGGTGCGGGCCTTCAGACAGCCGTGCGATTTCGCGCTTCGTGCGACTGACCATCATCTCTAGATCGAGTACCAGTTGTTCGTCTACCGGGTTGTCGGCGGCCCGGAAGGCGTCCAGGGCAGCCGAACACGCCCCGTAGAGGATTCGGAGCATGGCGAGATGCTGCTGAGCGTCCTGCTCGATGAACCGCCGAGTGCCCGCTGCGGAGCAGTCGAAACGACCCCGCGCTCTCGCCACGCGAGCGGAAGCCGTCTGGGTGCAGACTGTGGCGCGGGTGCGGTCACGTAGGCAGCCGTGAGCTGCGCGGTGGTTAGTGCCCCTCGAGCGTTCGCTTGAGCTTCTCATGGGAGGACGCGACTTGGCGCTCCGCCTGTTTGCGCGCCATAGGCAGCATCAGCACGCCAAGCCCGTGCCCGCGCATCTCCATCTCGAACGAGACACGGCTCCCCTCTCCGACCCGCTCGACCCGCTGGCTTCCCTCGGCGCGAATCGGGCCGTCAAGACCCTTGAAGCTGACCACTTCCGGGGGGTTGAACGCTGTGATCTCAGAGGTAGTCGCCACCGTTGTAGGCCCGAGCTTTCGTTTGTGCACGACCCGGCTACCGACTCGCACCGGCCCTTCACCTTCAAGGGCGGCGGAGACTAGCCCCTCCTGCCACTCCGGATGACGCGATACGTCGGTGATGTAGGCGAACACATCTTCCGGACTCCGGGCTATCTCGACCGATGCGGCTATAGACGCCATTAGCTGATCTCCTCCCCTGGGGCTCGAGCCGCGCGAGCCTAACCCATGATGCAAGTAGCAAGGGCGGCACTAGGGCGTTCGGGCTCGCCGCTCCGGCCATGTTAGGAAACGGAGACGCCCCAGGCCCTCAACGCACGTTTCAGCGGCTCGCTCGCTTGGTCTGCGCGAAGCCAGAGGAGTTTGAGCCTGCGGCCGTCCCTGAGTCGGAGTGAGAGCCGCCCGCTGGCGGGACCATTGACGATCCTGGCCGAGACGATCGAGTCTGCTGGAATCCATAGATTCGTCTTGTGCGCAAGTCGCAGGCTCTCGATTTCGTCTGGAGTGAAGTTTCCACGAGTGGGATCCTCAGGCACTGTGCGCCGGTTCCCGGCGGCGACGGTAGCGCCGAGGCCTCGCCGCACACGTAAGAGCCCATTCGGCAATAGCCACAACCCGCCGTGAATCCAGTCGAGCCATCCGGTCGTACAGCTCGCGCTGAGCAAGGTCGCCGCGTTCGAAGGGCTAGCCGACGTTCCGCCTGAAGGTGAATGCATACTCGGAGCGTAGTGCCACAGACTCCGGACGCAGCGAAGGCATTCAACAACCAGCTCCGTGTGACCGCAGTAGCGGTAGCGGGAGCTTCGGCAGACGGCCATGAGTACGGCTTCATCTGCGAGTGCGGCTGCGGCGAGACGGTCATGCTCGTCCTCGCTGAGTACGACGAGCAGGGCGGCGCTTGGCTAGAGGGGCATAAGCCTGCCCGGAGCGGGTCAGCGGCAGATGAGTAACTGAGCCCTTCCTTAGGGCACCTTCGTTTCTGTAGGCGCATTTCGAGCGCACAAAAAGTTCAAAAGGGGGCCGACGGTCCGCGTCCGGATATGTGCACCGAGCCTTCCTCCTGAACACGCCTGGCTGCCTTGCACCACGTCGTTCCCGACGCCAGCTGACACCCGACGAGCGCTGCGCGTAGGGGCGTGGCTGGAGATTCCTTAGTTGACCGGGTAGAGCTCGTGCTCGCCAACGAACGGCGCTGTGGGCGTGACTCCCCACCTTTGGAAGATCGCTTCAGCGTCGGGGCTTAGCTCTTCGCACCCGTCGATCCAGCACGTGACCATCCGACGATGCTGGTCGCACAGCGAGATGCCGCACACGTCTTCGTCCGAGTCGCGCGAGCACTGCCGTCCGATCGGGCCGTAACCCATCCCGTGGTCGTCGCGCTCCCGGATCCGCGCCTGGCACTGAACGAACATGGCCTCAGGTTAGTCCGTTAACGCCGCACTGCCGAGCGCGCCAATCCCGTCTGACGAACGGGGATCGAGCACGTAGAGGGACGCCATATCGCCGCAGTAAAAGGGCTTATTTACAGGGTATCCAAGAAGGTTCTACCAAGCTATTGACAAATAGCTTGTGATCTGCAATGATCCGACCGACAAAAGAAATCGCCCCCGCCGGAGCGCGAACTCCTCGGGGGCACGGACACGGAGGGAACGCTCCATGTCGGACAAGAACCTTAGCGAGCTACTCACCAGTACTCAGGTCGCGGCTTATAGCGCACTCGATCAGACGGTGGATGCGCTAAAGACGCTGTATCGCGCAAGCGGTCTCCTGGCAGACGGAACAGAGCTGGAAATGGTCATAACCGCTGACCTCGATCACGCCGAATGCGTGACCGGTCATTCGGCTTACGTGTACGCACAGGGTGACACCGACGGCGTTCGCACGGACTGCCTTCCGCCGCCGCATCTCCTTGTTCAGCTTGGCCTCAAGAGCAATGGCTAGCCACAGTTCGCCAGAGAGGGATAGCAGCGAGCCCGCAGCTCCTACCACCAAAGGGGCGCGGGCGCGCTCTCCCGCACCGCTTCGGGCCGTCGGCTACATCCGGGTCAGCACGCAGGGCCAAGCAGACAAGGGAATGAGCCTCGCCCATCAGCGGGAGCGGATCCAGGAGTACGCCCGACAACGGGGGTACGCGCTGCTGCGCATCGAGGAGGAAGCAGCGTCAGGGGCAGTTCGCATCGGAGAAGAATTCAGCTGGGAGCATCGGCCGGCCCTGCTCGCTCTCATGGACGCAGCCGCCGGGGGGGACTACGACGTTCTACTTGTGGCGAAGCTCGATCGACTCAGCCGCGACTATGCGACCCTGACCGTCCTCGAGCGGCGGCTTCAGCGGAGTGGGGTCGAGGTCGTATCTGCGGCGGAGGAGAATGGTGACGGCCCGGTAGCAGAGTTCATCCGCGGTCAGCTGGCACTAGTTGCTCAGCTCGAGCGAGCGATGATCCTCGAGCGCGTCAGCGCCGGCAAGGCGAAACGGAAGGCACAGGGACGGCACGTTCACGGTCGTGCGCCCTTTGGCTATCGCTCGGAAGGAGGCGTGCTCTCGCCAATCCCCGAACTGGTTCCGATCGTGCGCACGATCTTCGGGCGCGCGAAGGGTGGTGATTCGCCCGGCCGCATTGCGCGAGCGCTGAACGAGGAAAGTATTCCCACACCCCAAGGCGGGGCACGGTGGAGTGAGCAGGGGGTACGCGTGATCCTCGGCAACCCGGTTTACGCAGGCGAGCGTTACGGGGTGAAGCGCGCGCATCAAGCCATCGTGAGCCGGCGTACGTTCAATGCCGCAAACGCCGCGTTGCGGGAGCGCGCTAGAGACTGGCGCAGACGGCGGGAGCCTAAGACGTGAGTGGCCAGCGAAAGATTCCATCCAGCGAGCGGCGCAAGTTCACGAATCAACTACTGCACCTTGACCGCTACGAGCGGCTGCTAGAGACCGTCGTTTCCATGGACGGGCCTCGCACTACCACACAGCTGCGCGCAGAATCCGGGCTCACGATTCAGCCACGCGGCGTGATGGGCGCACTCCTGATGTTCGAGGTTGCGAAGCGTGTGCATCCACTGCGCGGCAATCGCACCGAGTTGGTCTGGCACCCCGGAGAGCGCGAGGGAGCACGGCCCGACAAGCTTCCTCCGCTAGGCGACTACCTCGAGATTCGGCGGAAGCTCAACGCCTGTGGGCGAACGGCCCTCGCAACGGACGTTCTACTCCGCGCAGTCGGAATATGGCCGAAACCAGGAAAGGGGACGGTGCCCTCCTCCGAAAGGGAACGCATCCTCGGTGCACTGAAAGCGCTCGTCGCTCTCGGCGAAGTACAGCCCGGCAAGTACGGCGCCCAAGGCGTTACGTGGCGATGGGCGAACGCTACCTGGGAGTACGACCTGAGGGAGATCCCGGAGCGCGTGGGATTCGAGTCGCTCGTCTACGACTCGCGCGGGCGTCCGATCAGAACAGTCGAAGAGCAAGTCTCACTCGAGCAGTACGGACAACGCAGAACCGGTTGAGGACAGAATCAGCCGTGCTTGCCGTAATACCCGCAGGAGTTGTAGTAGCTGCGCCCGCAGTGATGGTCGTGCCGGTGAGCCAAGATCAGCGCGGCAGCCACGATCGCGCCCGCAAGTAGCACGACTGAGCCTGCGACCCATTTCATCGTCACAACTTAGGTCCGCGATGTTCGCAGGTCAAGGCGGCTTGAGAACAAGTCAAGGCGGCTTGAGAAGGCGAAAGCCGGGGTGAACCCCCGGCCTTCGCACGTGACTCCGTTGGTGCGGGGCGCGGATGGTAACAACCGCCAAGCTGCGCGCGGGCTGGCTTTCTCGGGACTCAACCCTTCTCAAGTTTCGCGCGCCGCGGGCCGTTCCGCGGCTCGGCGCGATACCCGCCCACGTGGTGTCCGTCGAACAGGTGCGGAGCGCTGGCCGCTTCCTCCGACCGCGCGGTCGCAGTTGCCCGCTGAGGCAAGACCGTTACTTGCTGCACGCCGTCGGTTCTGTAACGGAGGATCCTTGCCAGGTATGCGGCGGGGTCGGACACAGGCCCTCGCTCTAGGGCTCGCTCGAGCGTTTCGAGCGCTTCACGCGGTGCCGAACTCTCGGCGGCCAGCTGACGCACGATGCGTGCTGCGTCTAGGCCACGCCTGCGTCGGCCGGCCCTGCTTTTCCTGGGAGTCGGCGCGGCGGACGTCACTGGCGGCGCGTCGAGTGTGTTCACAGCTGCCCTGCCTTCTCATCGATCGTCTCGGGTGGCTCGACTGAACCGACACGGCTAGCTGCATTCATCCACGCTGGCCAGGGAGCTGCAGCGGATGCAGCGAGCTCAGCCGCAAGGACATCCTCGAGCTGGTGAAGCGCTGCGTGTCCGTGCTGACCCTCTGGTGCGACGGGGAGTAGGTGCCCACCCTCGACGCAGGAGGGGTTATGGCAGACGTGGTGCAAATGCTCTTCGCTCATGAGCTTGGTTCCGTGCGCCAGCTCGTAGGCGGCGCGATGAGCTAATTGGGTTCGGCCACCAAAGTGGAGCAACCCGTAACCACCGGGGTTCCGCGGACCGTCCCACAGAAGGCAGCCGGTCTCTTCATCGCGATGCGTACGAGCTAGGAATTCCTCCAAACCGATCTGCGACTGGTCCCGTTGAGCCTTCCATCTGCGAACGGTCGACTCAGGTAGCCCGGTCTCGCGGGCCGTGCGCTTAACGTTGCCGCCGTTCGCGTCGAGGACGCGAGCAACGATCTCCTTCTGGACGGTGCGCAGCCGATAGGGACTGGCTTCGCCGAGACGTGCTGCCCCCGGCTTCAGCGGCTCGATCTCGTGAAGGTCACGCAGCCGCGTCACCAGCGCTTTGCTGACGCCCAGCTCACGGGCCGCTGCGGAGACATTTCCGCCGTTCGCTCGCAAGCGTCGAACGATCCGCTGCCGGTCCGATTTCAGCTGCCTGCGTTCCTCAACCTCTGCTCGCGCGACCAGAGTCGCGAGAGATTCCTCTGCCAGTTGGACCTCCTTGCTAGCCGTAGAAGCCTTTGGCCGACTTGCGCTTCTTGGCCTTGGGCTGTTGCTGCGTGAAGAGCCGCTCAGCGGCTGATGGGCTCACCCGCTTGCGCGGGAAGCCGAGGAGCTGCGAAACCAGCTCGGATGGGCTGCCCTCGTACAGGTGCTGCTCCGTCTTCCCCTGGCTCGTGTAGGTCGATCCTTGCCCCTTGCCGACGAGCGAGGAGATGAGCCGAGCGTACGGCAGACTCTCGCCGGTGTTCACGAGGATGGACGGGAGCACGCCCCCGTGCATCGGGATCGGCTGCGTGGAACCGAGACGCTCGCCACTGAGCTGCTCGATCAATCCTGCCGCCAGTGGGTTGAGCTGACCGCCGATCGTCTCGCCAGGAGACAGCGGCTCCTTTAGCCCCAGCGCGGCGATGGCGTTGGCCACGTCAGGCACCGTCGAGTACGGGTTCAAGCCCGTGGTCGCCAGCGCTGAGATCCGGCCCTGTGGGCCCGATGCCTTGCCCAGCGGGATGTCACCGAGCAGGAAGTCAGGCAGGTTCACGCCGAAGGCCTTCTTGGTCTTCGCGACTCCTTGATTCGACACCTGCTGCATCGCAGCCAAGCGGCCGGGGTGCTCGCCGAACATGTCGACGGTGTGGCTGAGGATGTGCCGATCCCAGGTGTAGAAGGGGATGATCCCGCGGACCACCTGCTCCGTGGGCGTGAGGCCCGTATAGTCGCCAGCGATCTTGCGAATGTGGTCAACCGCTCGACCGCGCAGCGTGGGGTGTTTCGCCAGCGCCGACTCAACGGCCTGGTCGAAGCCCATCCCCTGCCGACGAAAGGCGCGCACTTCGGGCGCGTCGTGCATGAAGGCATTCAGCGCCGTGCGCCGGACCGGCTGATCGGCCAGCGAATGGACGAGGGGGTAGAAGCCCTGCTTCGCCGTGCGAACGAGCTTGTTCCCCTTAGTCAGCGGTTCCTGCAACGAGTGCGCGAAGCCCGCGTTCAACTCGTCCAGGAAGTGCATGTCCGTCCAGTGGTTACTCAGACCCGAGACCTTGAGCACCTTCGCCGCGTCCCGAGCGCCCTTCAACTGCTTGACGGTGTCCACGATCCCAGGGAGCAAGTGGTGGCCGCCCTGCCGCAGTGCGAGCATCGTCCAGTTGCCCACGCCGTTGTCGATGACCGTGCGCGGTGAGTAGCCGACGAGGGCGTACTTCCAGATCGTGCTCGGCGTACGCCAGAGCTTCTTCAGGAAGCGCGCGGAGTTCGCAGCCTCATGGCCGAGTGCGTATGCGGCCTTGGTCGGCGCGATCAGGAGCTTGCCGTCAGTCCGCGCTGCGCGTGAGACGCGGCGCGTCATGGTGATGCCGCCCCAGCGTTGCATCTTCTGCTCGAAGTCGCCGTCGCGAGGGTGGAACTGCAACAGCTTCTCACTCAGGCTGCGCTGCTTGACGTAGCCATAGCCCTTCGGGAGAGCCTTGCCATCTTCCCAGGGGATCGCGTTGCGGATGAAGTTGTCGAGGTTGTACTTGTAGAGCGCCGGCTCGATGACCTTGCGCGTGTCGATCTCCGACAGGGACTTGCCTGCGTGGAGCTCGGCCGCGAGTTGCGCGTGCGCCGCAGAGGCCCAGTCCGGCAGATTCTTCGCCTGCTCGGAGGTCAACTTGCTCAGAGCCTCGCCGACCTTGGCGTGGTCTCCCGCGGCCTGCATGAGCTTGGCCGTGATTTCCGAATGCGCCGCTGAACGGTGCGTCAGGAACTTGGAGTAGCTGCGCTCGTACGAAGCGCCGGGCCCGAGAACGTGATCCCCGAACCAGCTAGGCAGATGGTCCGCCAGGTGGGTCGTCAGGTTGAAGGTTGCGTTCTGGCGCAGCCTCGTGGCCGGATTGCGGGACAGGTACTTGACCATGTCCGGCCGTCCAGCCTCGGACGAATCCTTGAGGATCCGAGTGATGTTGCCCTCGGTGCTCGCCAGTTTCGACTCTTCGCCGAGAACGCCAAGGTCGGCCAGCTTCCCTGCTGCTGCGCCGCCAGCGGTGAACACCGTTGCGACGTCGAGCAGCGGGGCAAGTGGGTGGCTGTAGAAGTTGTGCCACCACTGTCCGGCGTGCCCATGAAAGAGCGGCGACCAATCGTGCCAGGTTGCCTTGGCGCCCAGCTCGGCAGTGTGGATCGGATGCTCGGCGGTCTGGATCAGACCTTCGGGCAGTCCGACGGCAGCATCGCGAACGTCACCGAGCAGATTGCTGAGGAAGCCGCCTACGCCGTGAGGCTTGGGAGCAGCGGTCTTGCCGCTGCCCCCGTAGAAGCCAGTGCTATTGGAGGAGCCGTAGTACCCGGTCGAACGGCCATAGAGCCCGGTCACGTGTATCTCCTTTCAAGGGTTGAGAATGGAAAAGAGCCCGTGACGGTGAGCGGATAGACGTGGGGTGGCAAACCATCTCCCCGGCAGTCCGCGGCTCCTAAGGACCGAACGGTCCGGCTCGGTGCGGCTAGACCTTCGTGAAGCGAAGGTAACCGGGAGCCGCTGCGCCGCCCGTCCCCACGCCAGTTACGACCTGAGCGCCGGTAGTTCCACCCGTGGCCCAGACACCAATGGTGTAGATGCGTGCGCCTGCGGCGGGGGCGAATCTGAGCCGCATCAGGGTGGGTATTCGGAACGTAGAGGCGGTCGCATTCTGAACGATCCCTAGGTTGGCTACGCTGGCACCGCCGACGTAGATGCCGAAGTTCAGCGCCGCGCCAACTGCCGTGCCCGGAAGAACCTCGGGGAAGAAGACCTCTGCGATGACCGGCGAGCCGTCGAAGGTGTACGACGATGACGTAATCACGGTCGTAGGAGCGGCCTGTGTGGTTCCTGAAATCGCTATCGAACCAGACGTCACTTGGTCATAGCCGATCTCGAAGTCCGGCGGCTGTCCCCAGGTGCCATCGCCCTTGAGGGCCTGCGTGGCGTCGTTAGGGAACCCAGAGAGAGACGAGATGCTGAGCTTCGTCACGCTGGAGCGAACGAAGGTCGAGCCGTTCCAGATCATCGCCTCGCCAGCGGCGATCCCCGCGGGTGTCGATGGGCGTGCGCTCAGGGCCGTCTGGACGGCCTGCACAATCGCGTTAATGCCGAGTCCGGAGGGTGCATCGACGCTCGTATTGATCGTTGGGATGTTGTCCGGGGACGTAGGCATGCCCGTGGCGTCAGTCGCCAGTTGTGTCTCCTTCTGTAGGAAGTAAGTCGCTCGGGTACGGGTGGACTGCGTCCGTCCGGTCCGAGGCGCCAAGATCAGCTCACGAATGGGCCGAACGGCCTATGGCCCGACGCATCGAACGGGCGTAGCTTTGGCTGACCGTGGCCGAAGTTCCGTCGAACCAAGACATGCTCGATTGGTTCGATGAGGACGAGCGGAAGAACTGCCTCTACTGCCGCGAGCGGGCCTGCGTTGGCCTCCCCGAGGCATCCGCCCAGTTCTGCTTCGCCTGCGGGGCGGTGACGGTCGCGGGAATGCGGCTAGACGTGAATCGCGAGATCCGGGTATAGCGCGGAAGTGCCCCCGACTCCCGAAGCAGCAAAGGCGTTCAACGATCAGCTCCGGGTGACGGTCGTTGCGGTAGCAGGCGCCTCCGCAGACGGCCATGAGTACGGCTTCATCTGCGAGTGCGGCTGCGGCGAGACTGTGATGCTCGTTCTCGCCGAGTACGAAGCGAAGGCCGGCGCTTACATCGAGGGACACGAACCCTAGGCCGAAGTTTCCCACGCGTGTTTTCGCAGTCCGATTAGAGGAGCAAGACTCGCTCCTTCGTGCCGCAGACGGTCTCCGCCTTGACAGCATCGGGCGCATCGCACTAAGAACCTCTTACACAGAACTGCGGCTCGACCACAGAGGAGGGGTTTTTCATGCGCCACCTGAGGCATCCGGCTACAGTCATCGCGATCGTCGCCTTGTTCGCAGCCCTTAGCGGCGGCGCTATCGCGGGAACGATGATCTCCGGCAGCCAGATCAAGAATCACTCGATCCCAGCGAAGAAGCTCACCCCGGGAGCCGTGCGGCATCTGCGCGGGCACCGCGGGCCGGCGGGACCTAGCGGACCAACTGGGGCTCAGGGTCCGGCGGGACCGGCAGGTGTCTCGACCATCACAACCGTGTCGAATTCCACTCCGATCTGCGCGTTCGGCAACACTTGCGATGTCGCCTCAGTCACCGCTACCTGCCCGTCGGGTTACTACGTTGTTGGCGGGTCAGCGCATGTGGACGTGATCGAGACGAGCATCTCAACTTTCGCCGGGACCGTCACGTACGGCGCGGCGGCAAATAACTCGAGCAGCTTCAGCGGCACTTTGACCGTCACGGCGGTGTGCGCTACCGGTCCGGGGCTGATCCACACAGCTAGTCCTGCGACCGCAGTCAGTACGCCTGCTGCTTCCGCGGCGACACGCCTGCGTAGCGAACTCAGTCAGCAACGCCCCTAGGAAGGGCAAGCAAGTCTTGGCGGGAGGCCCGGACCCGGGCGGCCTCCCGCTGCTCGCTCTTGGCTAGATAGCGCCGATTCTCGATGGGCTCTAGCGCACCTTCCAGCGTGTAGCGCTTGGCCGATGCATACGGTCCCGTGACGTGAGTACTTGAGGCCCAACATCTGCGAGCGCGCAGCGCGTCCTTGCGTGGGACTAGCGAGCGGCGGTTAGGAGCGCTGGGCCGCTCGAGCGGCACGCTCCTTGGCCAAACGTTCGACGTCTTCAGGGTCGAAGAGACGGCCGAGCGGGGTCATCAGCGGCGTCAGGCGGCCCTCGTCGCTGAGCTGCAAGACTCGGCCTCTGGAGATCCCAAGTTGGCGAGCAACCTGGGACGGTGTGAGGGAGTGGGTCATTGGTCGGAGATGGCCTCCTTCGAGGACGTTGGTCATGGACTAGGGGATTTGGCGAAACAGCGGGTCGGACGTAGTCTCCGGCCAAGGGTGAGCCTCGTCTTCTATGCGCCCGCTGCTGGCGGAGTTCCGGATTGGGTGCTGATACTGGTTGCCGTAACCATGATCCCGTCGGGGATCTACTTGTGGATGGTCTACCGGAAGCGTGGCAAGCGGTAGTACGCGGTCGCATCTAAAGGTGCGGGCGCGCGGGCCGAGTCGGGAATCGGCTGGCAGGCGTAGTGCTTGTCTTTCTGCCCCCGGCATCACGGTCTTTACGAGGAGTGCGTCGACTCGAGTCTTTGGGCACCGTGGAATCGAGATGTGCCTCCCAGGAGTGGGATCTAGAAAACCTTTTGGGAGGAGGGTCTCTCACCAGATCCTGACCTCCGGCCGCGGCCCCAGCCGCAAGGCCGGATGAGCGCAGGTACCCCAGTAATAGTTCCTATTGGTATGCAGCACTTAGGGCTATAGCCCTAGTGCTGCCTTTCTCTGAAAGACAATACGGGCTAGTCAGTAAAGGGATATGGCCCTCTATGTACTTATTGATGGGGTTTTTGACCTGTGACCCGCCGGGGCTGTCACCTTGGCCCCGTCGTTGCGGTTCAACGAGACCTTGATCCGCACTGAACTCGGTGGAAACGGCTTAGTTGAGCCAAACCCACCCAGTGGGTGTGTTACAAAACGGCCTCTCGTCGGGTATCTCTTATGGAAGGAGAAAACCTGTCCGAAGACGGTCGGCAGCTCTAGGCCGTGAATCAAAACGGCCCTTCGTCGGGTATCTCTAGTGGAGGGGTGTCTGGCGGTCTGCCTACAGAACATGCACCAGGCCGGGGGCCGCACAAGCGGTTGTTACAAAACGGCCTCTCATCCGATATCTCTTACGGAGGGGTCTGAAGGCGATCGGCCCGTCTGTGCGGCTCCGAGAGCCGCCTCACGGCCTTGGCCTAGCTGCGAGCTTTCCCGCAAATAGCGGACATTTGCACCGTACTATGTGGGACAAAACGGCCTCTCGTCCGGTATCCCTTATGGAGGGGAAATCGACCGAAGGCTGCGGGCCGCTGCTCGTCGTGAATCAAAACGGCCCCTCACCCGGTATCCCAGGGGAGGTCCAAAAGCAAGCGTCGGCGCTCTGACGGAGCCGGATCGGTGCCCTATCGGTGCCGGCCCCAGCCAGCCGGGTCTCAACTGAGAGCTGGGCCTTAGCCTCACGGTCAAGCAGCACATGGAGTTGCGGCAGGCCCTACTCGACGCCGGAGCGCTGAAGCCTCCGAGCTTGTGGGAACCGTGAGCCGCCTTACGAACGCTGAGCTAGAGAAGGGCTGGGTCGAGTTCCACTGCGCCGACCACGGCTTCCTAGCAGCCACCACACCCCGCGGCACGGTGACTTGCGCCTGCGGTAAGCGCGCATACGCGGTGCGGAACGGCCGCAAGTTGCCTAGGACTACGCTGCTCCGCATCAAGCGTTCCGCAAAATCCCTGCAAATGAAAGGGTAGCGAATCACCAAATCGCTTCTCCCGGAGATTCAGGGCCAGGTAAGGAAAAACCCTTAGGACAACCCTCGCAGGGCCTCATTTCCCCAAAATTAAGGAGGGATGGCCTGACAGACCGGACCTTGTACGAGAGACCAGCTACAGGAAGGATTAGATTGGCGGAAAGCCAGTGCAGGACGATCTCTAGCCTGGCCCAAAGCTGAGCAGGGACATCAATGACCGTATCGCGGAATACCGTGAGGCGGTCGAGGCCATCGCTCTCCGCGTCTCGCGCTGGGTCACAGCCAGTCAGGTAGGCGCTGAAGTTGACGACCTGATCCAGGAAGGACTGATCGACGTCTGGCAGGCCCTGGGTCGAGGGGTCGCTCCCAGCGCCCTAACAATCGAGAACAGGATGCGCGACTACGTGCGCTGGCTAGGCGCGCAGGTCGGCCGAAGTAGGGCCGGAGCGGTTCCGTACGAGGCTCTATTGCCGCTGGATGAGTTTGTCCATGCAGCGCTCTAACTACACGGAGGATGAAGTACGGGCTCTGATTGAGCACTACGAGCATCTGCGCGCGCTGACCGACACGAAAGCGCACGGACTCAAATGGCTCGCTCGCCGCAACGATCTTGACGCCGCGCTGGAGCTGATCCCCGAGGAGTATTGGGAGGTCATCCTGGTCCACGGCCTGATCGGGTTCTCGACCTACGAGACCGCCCGGCTTCTCCAGATCAGTCAGACCACCGTGAGCAAGCGCTTTCGGTACGGAATCGAGGAGGCCGTCTACCTGATGAACGGTGTATGAAGCGCGTTAAGCGCATGACCTGCCAACCGCAGGTCGCAAAGCTAGCGAACCGGACAGGAAACGTTTCGGTCACTCATCAACCAAAACCGTACGACTCATCAACCAAAACCGTACGGATGCTGGAGCGCGGCTACTCACGCCCGCCCCTAACCACTACAGAGAGGAGCAGGCGATTGGCTGGACCAAGCGCGGGCAACTTCCGCAACGAGTTGACGACGCTACCCCGGTACCGCGAATTGGTTGAAGTCGTCCGAGCGATGGATGCGCCGATGACAACCGACGAACTGCGGAAAGCCGCGAAGCTCTACAGTGAGCGCGACGGCCTAGTATCAGCACTGTGGGTGCTTGAGCTTAGTGGTGAGACCTACGCAACTAGGGCAGACCGGAACGGCCTTATCTGGCACCGTGGTCCTCGGCAGGAACCGAGACCCGCGAAGTTGGAGAAGGACATCGCTCCGTTCGAGCACCTTCTTCGCACTCTCCGCGAGCACGGTAGGACGCCGTTTTCGACGGCCCTCCTTATGCACATCACCGGGCTTACGCGTGCACGTGCGCTAGGGGCGCTCAAGGCAGCGACGGCGCTCGGTCTCCTCTCGTACCGGAACGACCCAATTCCGGAACAGCGGAACTGGGTAGTGACGTGGTGGTGGGCTACGGCAACGCGAGAATGGGAGTATCGGGATGAGGACGCGTGGTTGTCGCTGGATCAGCCGATTAGCCGAGATGACTCCCGCACACACGGCGATCTCGTGGCGGCCGGCCAGATTTCCCGCGTAACCCCACGTGGAACTATCCGCGTCGATTCCCTCGATTCGTCCGACTATTGACCAGCGCCGCTGCGCCAGTCAGCGACGAGGCAGTTTGCTGGACCTGCGACCCGCGAGGTCCTAGACTCAATCACCAGTAAAGGAGAACCAACCCTGCTCGTATCGAAGGAAGGTGCCGCGAAGATCCTCGGCCTGCACCCAAAGACCGTCGAACGCCTTATCGGCCGCGGCGAGTTGCTTGCATACAAGCCGGCGGGACGCATCCGCATCGACTGCGACGACTTGCGCACCTACCTCGAGCGCGTGCGCGTCGAGCCGACCATCCACGACATCTAGTCCATGTCTATTCACGCGATCAAGCGCAGCGGCGGGTCGGTCTACCGCGTGATGTGGCGCGACGAGGGTGGGCGGCAGCGATCACGAACCTTCAGCCGGAAACGGGACGCTGAGACCTGGGAGGCGAAGGTGAAGCTGGCAAAGCGTCAAGGTGAGCTTGCGGTGCTGGACGCGGGGCAGCAGACGCTGAAGTCCTTCGCGGCTGACTACTGGCGCCTGTACGCAACTCCGACCCTCTCGGCGAAGACCCTTCAGATGTACGAGGGCCTCCGCGACCGCTACCTGTTCCCGAAGCTCGGCGACGTGCAGCTTCGCCGGATCACACCGGAGCGCGTTCAGGCGCTGCAGGTCGAGCTAGCCGAGCAGGGAGTCGGCAAGCCCACCATCCGGAAAACCCTCGCGCTTTTGCAGGGGATGTTGGAACGTGCGGTGGAGTGGGGGAGGCTGTCTCGAAACCCGGTCCGGGCGGTGCGCAAGCCACCACAGATTCGATCTCGAGCCATCCATGCCCTGGCGCCCACGCAGATTGAAGAGCTGCTACGAGAGATGCTCAGACGAGAGTGGGCGCGGGACGCCGTTCTCGTGTCCGTCCTTGCTTACGCCGGACTTCGCCCCGGCGAGGCGCTCGCTCTCCGTTGGGGTGATGTTCGCGAGCGAACGCTCATCGTGGACAAGGCGGTCTCTCTAGGCGCGGAGAAGTCGACCAAAACGGGCCAGAGCCGCAGTGTGCGCTTGCTACGACCCCTCGCTGAAGATCTCGAGCGATGGAGACGCCTATCAGGTAGCCCGCCGGACGAATCGCTTGTGTTCCCGACGCGAGACGGCGGCGTGTGGGCGGACCACGATTTCAGAAACTGGAGGAGACGACGATTCGCAGTCGCTGCGAAGGCGGTTGGCCTCGATGACGGCCGGCCGTACGACCTGAGGCACAGCTTCGCTTCCCTACTAATTGCGGAGCAGAACAATCCGGCGGATGTGGCCCGCCAGCTCGGCCACACGCTGCAGACGCTCTTCAGCACGTACGCGCATGTGATCGAGGACCTTGCTGAGGCCGGGAAGGTGGACGCCGAAGAAGCGATCGAAGCGGCGCGTCAACCGAGGCAGAACGGATGAGGTAGTCCAGCCTGCTGAGCTGAGAACGGCTTGAACCACTGTGCGAACGGCAGGCCAACCAGGGTTAAGTGTTCGGTCGCTTCCGGGTCGTCTTCTATGCCGTCGAAGGCTGGATCGAAGAGGTATAGGAAGTCCTCGTCCTCGAAAGCGAGGTCGCGGAAGTCGCCCCAAGCTCCGTCATCTGAATCCTGGTCATGGATCTCAAGCTGCGTTATCGCTTCGCGGATGAGGGCGTTGAGGGCTAGCTCCTCAGCAAGGCAGGCGAGTTTCGGTCGACCCTCCTGGGCGAGCTTCCATCCGACGATGGCGACCGTGGTCGTCCACTCTTTCGCGAAGAGGCCGTCGTAGTACGGCTCGAAGCGCGTAGGGAGATGCTCAGCGATTGCCGTCTCCCGGAAATCGGCGTCGAGGGGCGTCGACCGAATAGCGTCGTAGCATTCCTCGAGATAGATCACGGAAGCCCTGCGCAGGGCCTCGCGGTGGGTGTCTGGAAGGATGTTCGCGAAGTAGGGGGCGAACGGCTCCTGCGGCCCGCAGTCCTTCGGAGGACGAGGACGTGTGGGGCTCATGGGATGTTGTCTGATAGTTGCTCAGACGCGTGGCGGCATACCGAGGCACCAGACCTACAACAGCAAAAAGAGCTGCAGGTGCAGGGCATTTGCATAAGCCCTCTGACGGACTCGAACCGTCGACCCCCTCCTTACCATGGAGGTGCTCTACCAGCTGAGCTAAGAGGGCGAGAGCGCGGATTGTAGCGCCGCGCTCCGGCGCGCCCTTACCCGGTGCTCGTCGTCAGCGCGCCCACCTTGATGGCCGCGAGCTTGATGTCTCCGACCGTGCTGAGGCCCGACACGTTGCAATAGAGGTTGACGCTCGTCGCGACGTCGAACGACTGCGCCGACATGAGCGCGACCGAGCCGGTTGCGTTCGGCGCCACGAGCACCCACGCGTTGTCGAACTGGTCCGTATCCGCCCTGCCGAGGACGCACGTGCTGGACGTCGCGTTCGTGTGGCTCGCGTCCGCGTGGAAGTTCGCCTTCGCCCACAACACGTACTTCCCGGGCTCGGCTGCGCGCACGGTCGCCACGCGCTGCAGCGGGCCGAAGTTGAGCGTCACCGGTCCGGCGTTTGTGTCGAAGTACGCGTTGCTCGGCCCCGTCGGTCCCGGGTCTCCCTTCGGACCGCGGTCGCCCTTCGGGCCGGGCGGCCCTTGCGCACCGGTCGCACCGTTCGCGCCACTGCCGCCGGTCTTGAGCTGGCCCGGAGCGAAGTCGATCGCACGCAGCGACCCGTTCTTCACC
This sequence comes from Solirubrobacteraceae bacterium, assembly GCA_035252415.1. Lineage (GTDB taxonomy): Bacteria > Actinomycetota > Thermoleophilia > Solirubrobacterales > Solirubrobacteraceae > Palsa-465. Next base: position 447 of record DATFDC010000141.1, on the reverse strand, counting down.
TTCGCCGAGCTAACTGCATTCGCGCGCAGCTGCACGGGCCCGACGCTGTTCGCGGGCAGCCGCGTCGCGGCGACGCCGACTCCGCCGAGCGCGACGAGCAATGCGATGCACGCGACGACCATGCTCGCCGACGGGAGCCTGCCGAAACCCCTCATCTCTCCTCCTTCGGTGCCTGCGGGATCCGCGGATGCTCTCACGGCGGACGCGCGCGGGCCAGAGGCCAGGCCGCTACAGGTGATGCAGCACCGACAGCCAGCGGCTGCCCGTGCGGGCGGCGTCGAGGACGAGTTGCTCGCGACTCGTCCCGAGCCGGCACGCTGCGCCGTCGAGGACGTGGTTGGCCGCGCGCTGCGCGAAGCCGTCCAGCCCGCCGCCGACGTGGAGCGTCCGCGGCGCGCACGGATCCTGGGTTCGCGCGGCGCCGTACGACCAGCCGCCCGCCGCCAG
>DATFDC010000140.1:0-8131 GCA_035252415.1 Solirubrobacteraceae bacterium | reverse complement strand
CCCCTCCAGCGCGAAGCGCCCCAGCCACCGCACGGCGGCACGCTCGTAGCGCACCGGGTCGCCGCCCCGCAGGACCAGGCAGATGCGCAGGGCATCGTCGAGCGATACCTGAGGCAGTTCGCGCGCGGCCGCGATCACGAGCGTCTCGTTGCCGGTCTCGAGCGCGCGCCGGAACCGTGAGTATGGATTCCCGTCGCTGGTCATACGAACGTATGTTCGCGTGACGCTCGGATGGATCGCCCCGCCGCACCGCCACCGCTCGCCCCGCCGCGCCCCACCGATCGCGCGCGCCACGCCCACAGCACCCCCACCACGCGCCACGACAGCGGGGATTCACGTTGTGCACAGCCATCTGGCGCGCGTTACGCTCCGTTTGGCCGGTCGGTCGTCGGTCGCCGATTGCGGAAGCGTGTCCGGTGGGTCTCGCGGCACAAGCGATCGGAGCGCTGCGACCCCGCCAGAACTCGAACACGACGAGGAGCGCGCACCACGGAGGAGGTCTCGAAATGGCAGTAAAGGGGGCAGATCTCGAGTCCGAGTTGATCGACACGGTCTGCGAGCGGATACGTGAGCGGTTGCCGGCCGACCAGCAGCAGCCGTGCGAGGCGTTCGTGCGGCAGTACTACCAGTGGGTCCCGCCCGAGGACCTCGCCGACCGCAACCCGCTCGACCTGTACGGGGCGGCGGTGGCGCATTGGAACCTGGCCCAGCAGCGGGCGCCCGGCGAGGCCAAGGTGCGGGTCTACAACCCGGAGTTCGAGCAGCACGGGTGGCAGTCGCCGCACACCGTGATCGAGATCGTCTCGGACGACATGCCGTTCATCGTCGACTCGGTGACGATGGACCTGACCCGCAAGGGCTACGGCATCCACCTGGTGATCCACCCGGTCGTGCGGATCCGGCGCAATGACGAGGGCCACATCGTCGACGTCCACGACCCCGACACCGACGAGAACGACACCATTCCCGAGTCGATCCTGCACGCCGAGGTGGGGCGCGAGCACGACCGCAACCTCCTCGACGAACTGCGCCGCAGCATCGAGAAGGTCCTCGACCAGGTTCGCGCCGCCACCGAGGACTGGCAGGCCATGCGGGCGCGCGCGATCGCGCTCACCGAGGAGTTCGACGAGCATCCGCCACCGGTCGACAACGCCACCACCACCGAGACCAATGCGTTTCTGAACTGGCTGGCCAACGACCACTTCACGTTCCTCGGCTACCGCGAGTACGACCTCACGGAGAACGGAAACGACTCGGTGCTCAAGCCGGTCGAGGGCTCCGGGCTGGGCATCCTCCGCACCGCCTCCAGCCGCCCGCCGAAAACCCTCAGCCCCGAGGCGGTGGCCTACAGCCGCCAGCCCCAGATCCTGTTGCTGACCAAGGCCAACTCGGCCTCGCCGGTGCACCGGCCCGCCTACCTCGACTACATCGGCGTCAAGAAGTACGCCGACGACGGGAGCGTGATCGGCGAACGTCGCTTCCTCGGCCTGTACACGACCGCCGCCTACAAGGCCAGTCCGCGCACGATCCCGATCATCCGCGGCAAGGTCCAGGGCGTCGTCCAGCACGCCGGGTTCCCGCCGGCCAGCCATGACCGCAAGGCGCTCGAGGAGATCCTCGAGTCCTACCCGCGCGACTCGCTGTTCCAGATGGCCACCGAGGAGCTGTTCAACGTGACCATCGGCATCCTCGGCCTCGGCGAGCGCCAGCGACTGCGCCTGTTCATGTGGCGCGACCCGCTCGATCGCTTCGTCGAGTGCCTGGTCTGCATCCCGCGCGACCGGTTCAACACCGAGAACCGCGAACGCGTAGGCCGGATCCTGCTGGACGCCCTCAAGGGCGTCGCCCTCGACTGGACGCTACAGCTCAGCGAATCGCGCCTCGTGCGCGTGCACTACATCATCCGCTGCGGCGAGGAGCCGTCCGGCGACTACGACGCCGCCACGATCGAGGCCCGCCTCACCCAGGCCGTGCGCGCCTGGACCGACGACCTGCGCGACGCGCTGCTGGAGGATTACGGCGAGGAGGAGGGGACCAAGCTGTTCAAGCGCTACGAGCGCGCCTTCCCGCCCGGCTACCAGGCTGACTGGGTGGCCCGCTCGGCGGTGGCCGACATCGCCCGGATCGAGGAGCTGGCCAGCACCAACGAGCCGATCATCACGAGCCTGTACCGACCACTCGAGGCGCCCGAGGGACTCGTGCGCCTCAAGCTGTTCAGCTCGGGTGGGGTACTGCTCTCCGACGTCCTGCCGACCCTCGAGCACCTGGGCGCCAAGGTGGCCGACGAGCGCCCGTACGAGATCACGCCCGCCAGCGGAAAACCCGCCTGGATCTACGACTTCGGCCTGCAGGCCGATCCCGAGAACACCGAGCGGGTCCGCGACCTGCTCCACGAGGCGTTCCTTGGTGTGTGGCGGGGCGAGCTCGAGGACGACGGGCTCAACGGCCTCGTGCTCCAGGCGATGCTCACCGGTCGCCAGGTCTCGATCGTCCGGGCAACAGCCAAGTACCTCCGTCAGGCCGGCCTGGGCTTCTCCGACGCGTACATCGAGCGCACAGTCATCGGGCACCCGGATATCGCCAGGCTCCTGGTCGAGCTGTTCAACGCGCGTCTCGACCCCACCAGAAACGACCACGCCCTGGCCGACAAGATCGCCACCGAGATCGAGGAGGCCCTCGACGCGATTCCCAGCCTCGACGAGGACCGCATCATGCGGGCCTTCCTGTCGGTCATCCGCGCGATCGTCCGGACCAACGCTTTCCAGAACGCCGAGGACGGCAAGCCCCACCCGTACCTGTCGTTCAAGCTCGACTCCGAGCAGATCCCGGTACTGCCCCTACCCAGGCCCCAGTACGAGATCTTCGTGTACTCGCCGCGCGTGGAGGCGGTCCATCTCCGGGGCGGCAAGGTCGCCCGCGGCGGCATCCGCTGGTCCGACCGCCGCGAGGACTTCCGCACCGAGGTCCTCGGCCTGATGAAGGCCCAGATGGTCAAGAACGCCCTGATCGTCCCGGTCGGGGCCAAGGGCGGCTTCGTGCTCAAGCGCCCGCCAAGCGACGGCGGCCGCGAGGCCCTGCAACAAGAAGGCATCGCCTGCTACACGACGTTCCTGTCGGGCATGCTCGACCTGACCGACAACATCGTCGAGGGCGAGGTCGTGCCGCCGAAGAACGTGGTCCGCTACGACGAGGACGACCCGTACCTGGTCGTCGCCGCCGACAAGGGCACGGCGACGTTCTCCGACATCGCGAACGACATCTCCAAGCGCTACGGCTTCTGGCTCGGGGACGCGTTCGCAAGCGGCGGCTCCCAGGGCTACGACCACAAGCAGATGGGCATCACCGCGCGCGGCGCGTGGGAGTCGGTCAAGCGCCACTTCCGCGAGCTCGGCACCGACATCCAGACCACCGACTTCACCGCGGTCGGCATCGGTGACATGTCCGGCGACGTGTTCGGCAACGGGATGCTCCTGTCAGAGCACACCAGGCTGATCGCCGCGTTCAACCACATGCACATCTTCATAGACCCGGACCCCGATCCCGAACGCAGCTACCAGGAGCGCAGGCGGCTGTTCGACCTCACGAGGTCCGCGTGGAGCGACTACGACGACTCGGTGATCTCCGAGGGCGGCGGGGTCTACTCGCGCTCGGCCAAATCGATCAAGCTGAGCCCACAGGCCCGCGAGGCCCTCCACATCGAGACCGAGAAGGTAACCCCCAACGAGCTGATCCAGGCGATCCTCAAGGCGCCGGTCGACCTGTTCTACAACGGCGGCATCGGGACCTACGTCAAGGCCTCGACCGAGTCCAACGCCGACGTGGGGGACAAGGCCAACGACGCGCTGCGCATCGATGCCCGCGACCTGCAGTGCCGGGTCGTCGGCGAGGGCGGCAACCTCGGCTTCACGCAGAAGGCCCGCATCGAGTACGCGCTGGTCGGGGGCCCTAAAGATGGGACTCCCGCCCACCCCCGGGGACGGATCAACACCGACGCGATCGACAACGCGGCCGGCGTGAACTGCTCCGACCACGAGGTCAACATCAAGATCCTGCTCGACGGGCTGGTCGCCGACGGCGACATGACCTCCAAGCAGCGCAACGAGCTGCTGGCCGAGATGACCGACGCGGTGGGCGAGCAGGTGCTGTACGGCAGCTACACGCAAACCCAGGCGGTCAGCCTGGCCATGGCCCAGGCCCCGTCGATGGTCGACGTGCACGCGCGCCTGATCCGCTACCTCGAGCAGAACGCCGGTCTGAACCGCAAGCTCGAGTTCCTGCCGATCGACGACGTGATCGACGAGCGCAAGGCCGCCCACCAGGGCCTGGTCGCGCCCGAGCTCGGCGTGGTCATGGCCTACCAGAAGATCCACCTGTTCAAGCAGCTGCTCGAGTCCGATCTACCCGAGGACGCGTTCCTGGGCCACGACCTCGAGCGCTACTTCCCGCCCCCGCTGCCCGAGCGGTTCAGCGAGCAGATGAAGAAGCACCGCCTGAAGCGCGAGATCATCGCCACCGTGGTCGCCAACCAGCTGGTCGACCGCGCGGGCACGACGTTCGCGTTCCGCCTGCTCGAGGAGACCGGCGCGCTGCCCGCCGTGCTCGCCCGGGCCTACGCGGCCGCGCGTGAGGTGCTCGACATGCGCTCCTACTGGGATGCCGTCGAGGCCCTCGACAACCAGGTGTCGGCCGGCACCCAGCTCGAGATGCTGATCGAGGCTCGCAGGCTCGTCGAGCGCTCAACGCGCTGGCTGATCCGCGCCAACCCCTACCAGGTGAGCATCGCCCAGACGATCCGGCGCTTCAAGCCCGGCGCCGAGCTGCTGGCCGCGGCGCTGCCCGATGCCCTCGAGGGTGAGGACCGGGAGACGTTCGACGGCCGGGCGGCCGAGCTCGAGCACGCCGGCGTCCCGGCCGAGCTGGCCCGCCGCGCGGCCGGCATGCAGTCGATGCTGGCGCTGTTCGACATCGTCGAGGTGGCCGCGGCGACCGAGCGCGATCCCGAGGACGTGCTCAAGGTGTACTTCCGGCTGGGCTCGCGCCTCGAGCTGAACTGGCTCAGGGAGCGGATCATCGAGCTCCCGCGCGCCAACCGCTGGCAGGCGCTGGCCCGAGCGGCGCTGCGCGACGACCTGTTCAACCTGTACCGCGAGCTCACCCGCAAGGTGCTCGAGACCGGCGGCCCGGAGGCAGATCCCCAGGCGGCGATCGACGCCTGGGCCGAGCGCAGCGGCGAAACCCTCGACCGGGCCCTGGGCATGGTCGCCGACATCCGGGCCTCGCGGATCTACGACAACACCACGCTGCCGGTGGCCCTGCGCGAGATCCGGTCGCTGCTGCGGGGGACCGCCCGGGCCGGCATGCCGGTCGGGTCGGTCACGATGGCCGAGTAGCCACCCCGGCGGCCCGCCGCTGCGCCGCCCGCCACCGCGCGTAGAGCACGAGCATCAACGCCACGTCGATCGCGCCGGCGACGAAGAAGGCCAGCGGCCCGGTGACCAGACGACCTGCGACTCGGGAAACCACGGCCGCAAGCTATCGTCTCGCGAGCAAACCGCGATGTCCGAAGACACCGTCACCACAACCGTCACCGAACTGCCCGAGTCGCGCGTGCGCGTCGAGGCGCAGGTCGCCCCCGAGGAGGTCGAGCGCCGCATCCAGCAGACCGCGCGCGAGCTCGGGCGCCAGATGCGCATACCGGGCTTCCGCAAGGGCAAGGTCCCGCCGCAGGTGGTGCTTCGCCGCGTGGGCCGCGAAGCGGTGCTCGACGAGACGCTGCGCAGCGCGCTCGGGTCCTGGTACGCCGACGCGATCGACGGCGCCGGCATCGCGCCGGTCGGCGAGCCCGACCTGGACGTGCCGTCGGAGCTCCCCGCCGAGGGACAGCCGCTCCAGTTCTCGATCGAGATCGGCGTGCGCCCCACCGCCAAGCTCGGTCAGTACAAGGGCCTCGAGGTGGGGCGGCGGGAGCCCACGGTCACCAACGAGCAGATCGACGAGGAGATCGAGCGCCTGCGCGACCGCCTGGCCACGCTCGAGACGGTCGAGCGCCCCGCCGACACCGGCGACCACGTCGTGATCGACTACGTCGGATCGGTCGACGGCACTGAGTTCGAGGGCGGCACCGGCCGAGACCAGCTGCTCGAGCTCGGCTCGGGCCGGCTCATCCCCGGCTTCGAGGAGCAGCTCGTCGGCGCGAGCGCCGGTGATGAGCGCACCGTGAACGTCACCTTCCCCGAGGACTACCAGGCCACCGAGCTGGCCGGCAAAGAGGCGCGGTTCGCGGTGACCGTCAACGAGGTCAAGGAGAAGCGCCTGCCGGACCTCACGGACGACTTCGCCTCGGACGCGACCGAGTTCGACACCCTCCAGGAGCTGCGCGACGACATCGGCCAGCGCCTGCGCACGATCGACGAGCGCTCACTCGAACGCGAGTTCGAGGACGCCGTGATCGAGGCGGCGGTCGGCGAGGCCCAGGTCGAGGTGCCCGACAAACTGGTTCACGCGCGCGCGCACGAGCTGCTCGAGGACACGTTCTCGATGCTGGCCCGTCAGGGCATCTCCAAGGAGAGCTATCTGCGCTTCAGCGGGCGCGACGAGGAGACGCTGGCCCACGAGGCCGAGCCCGAGGCGGCCGCCGCGCTCAAGCGCGAGGCCGTGCTCGCCGCGGTCGTCGAGGCGGAGAACATCGAGCCGACCGACGAGCAGGTCCGCGAGGCGATCGAGCCGTCGGCCGAGCGTCAGGGCACGACGGTGGACAAGCTGCTCGAGCGCCTGCGCGAGACCGGACGCCTCGACCGGATGCGCCAGGAGGTGGCCACCCGCCAGGCGGTCGAGCTGCTGGTCGCCGAGGCCAAGCCGATCAGCGTCGAGCAGGCCAAGGCCCGCCAGAAGCTGTGGACCCCGGGGAAACAAGACCCGGACCACCCCGAGGGCGGCTCCGGGCAGCTCTGGACCCCCGGCAGCTGACCAGTCGCCGCCGCGCGCGAGACCAGGCGACGTCTGGACGTAAGTACGGACACCCTTGCCAGACAGGCAGGGCCGGTTGCTACAGTCGGCAGGATTCCGGCCGAGGAAGTGAAAGAAGCGAGGACGATGAGCCCACTCGTACCGATGGTTGTCGAGCAGACCTCCCGGGGGGAGCGCGCCTTCGACATATACAGCCGTCTGCTCAACGAGCGGATCATCTTCCTCGGGACGCCCGTTGACGATCAGATAGCCAACCTCATCGTGGCCCAGTTGCTCCACCTGGAATCAGAAGACCCCGATAAGGACATTTCGGTCTACATCAACTCGCCCGGCGGGTCGGTGTATGCCGGCCTGGCCATCTACGACACGATGCAGTTCATCAAGCCGGACGTCCAGACGATCTGCGTCGGCATCGCGATGTCGATGGGCGCTCTGCTCCTGGCCGGCGGGGCCAACGGCAAGCGGATGGCCCTGCCCAACGCCAAGATCCTCATCCATCAGGTGTCGTCGGCCTTCCAGGGACAGGCGACCGACATCGAGATCCATGCCCGAGAGATCATCGACGTACGTCGGCGCCTCGATGAGATCATCGCCCACCACACCGGTCAGAGCCTTGAGAAAGTTAGGGCCGATACCGAACGTGATTACTTCATGAGCTCCGAAGAGGCCAAGGAGTACGGAATCATCGACCGCGTCATATCCCAGCACTGAGGGTCTAACCTTCGGGGCAGGGATCAGGCGGAACGAGGCAACTCCGGGAGAGGGCAATACATGGCACGTCCGACCGACTCCAACGAACAGCTTCTGTGCAGCTTCTGCGGCAAGTCGCAGCGGCAGGTCAAGAAGCTGATCGCGGGTCCAGGCGTCTACATCTGCGACGAGTGCATCGATCTCTGCAACGAGATCATCGACGAGGAGCTCACCGCTCCGCCGAGCTTCGACATCGAGAATCTCCCCAAGCCGCGGGAGATCTACGACGTCCTGAACGAGTACGTGGTGGGCCAGGAGCAGGCCAAGCGAAGCCTGTCGGTGGCCGTCTACAACCACTACAAGCGCGTCCAGATGATGCAGTCCGATGAGAACGACATCGAGCTGCAGAAGTCGAACATCCTCCTTCTCGGCCCCACCGGCTGCGGCAAGACCCTGCTCGCCCAGACCCTGGCCA
>DATFDC010000139.1:0-2222 GCA_035252415.1 Solirubrobacteraceae bacterium | reverse complement strand
CTCAAGCACGGCCGCGGGGTCGCCGGCGAGCCAGCCCTGGCGACGGGCATAGGCGGTGAAGGAGCGCAGGGTCGCCACGTGGCGATTCCACGTCGCCGGCGCGCACGCGCCCCAGGTCGTGGTGGCGAAGCTCGCGAGGGTCGCACCGTCGAGCGCAGACACCGGCTGATTGCCGTAGCGCGCGTCTAGCTGGCTCATGGTCTGGGCGTAGGAGCGCTGGGTTGTGGCCGCCATGCTGCGGGTCAGAAACGCCGTGGCGGCGGTGGCGATCGTGATCACGGGGTCGCGCGGGAGGACCGCAGCAGCCATCACCCGCTTCTCCGGTGCTGTGACAGGGAATAGGTCCTCGTCGAGGGTACCGTGCGCGGTACCCCGCGCCCTAGCGCCGCTCGCCACGCGGTGGGTGTGTGACAGAGAATATCGTATTCCCTGTCACAGCAGGATCGGGCCCGTTGGTTCCAGAGAGGACGAGCCGTGGCGCGCAACCTGGGCCTAGACGCGGTGGTCGACCACTTCACGCTCATCGGCGACGAGCTGGACCAGCTGCACAACAAGACGGGGGCGACGCGCCTGGGGTTCGCCCTGACCCTGAAGTTCCTGCTCTGGCGGGGGCGGTTCCCACGGGGACACCACGAGCTGCCAGACGACGCCGTGGCGCACGTTGCCCGCCAGGTGGGTGTGCCGGCGGATGAGCTGCGAGCCTACGACAGCGCCAGCCGCACCGCGCAGCGGCATCGCAGCGAGATCCGCCACTACACCGGCTTTCGCGAGTGCAGCGTCGCGGACGCCGACACGCTGGCCGTCTGGCTCGCCACGCACGTCGCCGAGGCCGAGCACCGGGAGGATCGGGTCCGTGAGCACCTGCTCGCGCAGTGCCGGCGCGCGCTGATCGAGCCGCCGAGCGCCGACCGCGTCACCGCGATCGTGCGCTCGGCGCTGTACCAGGCCGAGCAGGCGCTCCTGACGCGGATCGCCGGACGCCTTGACGCCGGTGCCATCGCTCGGCTTGAAGCGCTGGTTGCCGTCGCGGACGACCCCGACGGCGCTGACCCGGACGCGCTGACCCGGCTGAAGACCGCGCCCGGCAACGTCAGCCTCGACTCCCTGCTGGCCGAGATCGCCAAGCTCCGCGCCGTCCGGGCCGTCGGGCTGCCGACGGACCTGTTCGCTGGCGTGGCGCCTGCCGTGGTCGCCGGCTGGCGCGCCCGGGCTGCGGTCGAGTCGCCCAGCCATTTGCGTGACCACCCCCAGCCCACCAGGCTGGCGCTGCTGGCAGCCCTGCTCGTCCTGCAGGAACGCGCGATCACCGACACGCTCGTCGAGTTGCTGATCGCCACCGTGCAGCGGATCAATGCCCACGCGGAGAAGAAGGTCGTTGAGGAATTCGTCCGGGACTTCCACCGGGTCCCCGGCAAGGACCCCCTCCTCCGCCGGATCGCCGCGGCCTCCCTGGCAGAGCCTGATGGCACGGTGCGCGCGGTGATCTACCCGGTGGTCGGCGGGGAGGCCACGCTGCTCGACCTGGTGGCCGAGTACCGGGGCACGGGGACCGCGTACCAGCGCAACAAGCGCCGGGTCTTCCGGGCCTCCTATACCAACCACTACCGCCGCGGCCTGATCAAGCTGCTTGGTGTGCTGGACTTCCGCTCGAACAACACCGCCCACCGCCCCGTGATCGAAGCCCTCGCCGTGATCGTCCGCCACGCCAGCGCCACCGCCCGGTTCTACCCTTTGGCGGAGACGGTGGCCCGCGACGGCGTCGTCCGCCCCGATTGGGCGGAGCTGCTCGTGGAGACCGATTCCCGCGGCCGCAAGCGGATCGTGCGCCTCGTCTATGAGGTCTGCGTGCTACAGGCGCTGCGCGACCAGCTCCGTTGCAAGGAGATCTGGGTGGTTGGTGCCCACGAGTGGCGCAACCCCGACGAGGATCTCCCTGCCGACTTCGAGGCCAACCGCGCGGAGCACTACCGGCTGCTCCACCAGCCGCTCGACCCTAGCGTCTTCGTCGCCGCATTGCGCAAGGAGCTGCAGGGCGAGCTGGTCGCCCTCAACAAGGCCCTACCCGACCTGGACTGGCTGGCGATCACCAAGCGCAAGCGCGGCGCCATCCGCCTGAGCCCGGTCGTGGCGCAGCCCGAGCCGGCCAACCTCCGCCGGCTCAAGCAGGCGGTCCAGGCCCGGTGGGGCACCGTGTCCCTGATCGACATGGTCAAAGAAGCGGC
>DATFDC010000138.1:0-19309 GCA_035252415.1 Solirubrobacteraceae bacterium | reverse complement strand
GGCAACTCGGGAAATGGCAACTCAGGCAACGGGAACAGCTCGAGCGGCGCCACCATCCCGGTCACGATCGCGCTCAGAGGCCGTACGAGCGGCGCCGGCCTCGACCAGGCGGCGGTCAGCGTGAACTTCGCGCAGGCCGAGGCCAACGGCGTGCTGTCGGTGCCGGTCACCGCGCTGCTCGCGGTGGCGGGGGGCAACTACGCGGTCCAGGAGGCTGCCGCACCGCACACATTGATCCCCGTGACCACCGGGTTGTTCGCCGCCGGCTACGTGCAGATCTCCGGACCGGGGATCTACCCGGGGCTGGCGGTCACCGACTCGCAGGGCTGAGGGGTGGCGCTCCAAGACGTGTACGGCGATCGTCGGGCGGCGGTCGCGGCCCGCTTGCCGGTCCGGGAGCTGTTCGGCACCGCTCTGCAAGGGCTGAGTACCCGGCGCCTGCGCGCGTCCCTGTCCGCGCTCGGGATCGCCATCGGGATAGGCGCGATGGTCGCGGTCGTCGGGGTCTCATCCTCGGCCCAGGCCAACCTGCTGGCCGAGATCGACGCGCTCGGCACCAACCTGCTCACGGTCAGTCCCGGCCAGACGTTCCTGGGCGCCAACGAAACGCTGCCCGATAGCGCGGTGCCGTCGATCAACCACATGTTGGATGTCGACAGCGACGCCGCCGTGTATCAGGTCTCGAATGTCAGCGTGTATCGGAGCCCGTTGGTGCCCGTGGCGGAGACGGGCGGGATCGGGGTCGACGCGGCCGGCGACAACCTCCCAGAGGTCCTCGGCACCTCGATGGCATCCGGACACTTCCTCGATGGGCTCGGCGATCACTTCCCCGAGGCCGTACTCGGCGCGCAGGCGGCCCAGGTCCTCGACATCACACAGGCGGGTGGGCACGTGCTGGTCTACCTGGGCAACACGTGGTTCGACGTCGTGGGCATTCTCAAGCCGGCCGTGCTCGACTCCTCGCTGGACTCGACCGTGTTCATCTCGCTCCCGATGGCCGAGCGCATGTTCCAGACCCAACCGAACCCGTCGGAGATCTACGTGCGCGCGAACCAGGACCACGTGATCGGGGTGTCCAACCTGCTCGCCCCGACTGCCGATCCCCAGCAACCGGACGGCGTGCAGGTCGCGCGGCCCTCGAATGCGTTGGAGGCGCGGGCGGCAGCCCAGGGTCAGTTCACCACGTTGCTCCTCGGCCTCGGCGCGGTGGCGCTGCTCGTCGGCGCGATCGGGATCGCCAACATCATGGTGATCTCTGTGCTCGAGCGGCGCGGTGAGATCGGCCTGCGCCGAGCCCTGGGCGCAACCCGCCGGCACATCAGCCTCCAGTTCCTGGCCGAGTCCGCCCTGCTGGCCGTGCTCGGTGGAATCGCCGGGCTCGCGCTCGGAGCGGGCGCCACCGAGGTGTACGCCCTCACCCGGCACGAGCCGTTCGTGGTGCCGCTGTATGCCCTGATCGCCGGTCCGGCGGCCGGCCTGGTCATCGGCACGCTCGCCGGGCTGTACCCGGCGGCCAAGGCGTCGCGCCTCAGCCCGACCGAGGCGCTGCGGGCAACGTGACCGGGACGGGTCGCACCTTCGGGTAGCCGACGGGCATGATCAGCCGGCGGGCGCGCAGGGCGAGGATGACCTGCCACCAGTAGTAGCCGTAGTAGGCGCGCGGGTTGGTACGCATGTGATTCGCGTACGCGCTGACCGCTCTGACGTAGTCGATGCTCGGGTTGTAGTGATAGAGCGCGTCGGCCATGTCGCGCGGCGCGCCGTTGGCGGTCAGGTACCGAGCCGCCCCTTCGATCGCCGCCCGCTGGTCGTGCACGTCTCCGCGGCCGTAATGCGCCCAGGTCGCGGGCATGAACTGCATCGGCCCGTCCGCGCCGGCGAGGCTCAGCCCGCGGATCCGGCCGAACTTCGTCTCGACGAACTCGATCGCCGCCAGGTACTGCCACGGCACATGGAAGCGCGCCTGGGTGGACTTGAAGTATCCGAGCAGCGTCTGCGGCGGGGGCGGTTGCACGATCCGCCACCGCGGCAGCGACTTGCGCGGTGTGTTCAGCCGGGCCAGGGAGGAGGCCGCGGCCAGGTCGGCGCGCATGGCGACGGCGGTCGATGCGTTCAGGCCGGCGATCGCGGCGCGCTGAGCTGGGCGAGGTCGCCGCGCCAGGTCCTGGATTGCGAGCTGCTCGAACTGGCCGGCGCTCGCCAGTTGTTCGGATGAGCTCGACGGGTCGTCGATGAGCCCCTGGGCAATGTTCAGATCTGCCCGGAGCTCGGTGCGGTCAGTCGGCACCGCGCTCGGCAGGACCACGGGCGGAGCCGTCCCGATGGCCGAGGCCACCGCGACCAACATCCCGACCACCACGCTCATTTCAGGCTCAGCCGAAACGCCGGGTGATCCGGCCCGATCCGCCGCAGCTCATCGTCGGGCGCATCCGGTCCGACGCCGGCGAAGAACGCGCCCACCTCGAACTTCCACTTCTTCAGGTAGGCGCGCAGCAGCGGCGGCTTCTCGTCCTCGGCGACCTCGACCGCGGTGAACGGCTGCGTACGCCGGCCGACCCGCAGCCGGCCCTCGCCGCTCGCTCGCAGGTTCTTGACCCATTGCGTTTGTCCGCGCGGAGAGATCAGATAGTCGGCTCCCTCGTAACGGAGCAGGTTCACCGGAGTGCTCCGCCACTCACCCGACTTGCGTCCCTTCACCTCGAGCACGCGAGAGCCGTACACGCTGATCCCCGCGCGCGTGAGGCCGGCCACGACCCGGTTGAAGACGTTGGTCGTGAACCACCCCGGGCGCTGATAATGCTCCGCCACCTCGATCCATTCTGGCAGGCCGACTTTCCTGGCACTCGCCCGCCGGGCCATCGGTGAATGAGGATTCGCTCGGCTCTGGGCCGAGGTTCCTGGCACTCGCGGCCGGCGAGTCGTCGAATGACAGGAAAGTCGGGGCGCCCCAGATTCCTGTCAAGCGAGAACCCCTGTAAGGCCCTGCCCGTCCCGAGCTAAGGCCGGTAGACCACCGATTGGCTCCATCTGCCCGATGTGCACGCGGCGTCTTACGCGCATGATGAGCGCATGACCAATTCGAACGATCACACACTGGCATTGCGGGTCGCAGACGATGACGACGCCCCGGTGGTTCGCCGGCTGGCCGCGCTCGACGACGCTCCGTCCCTCCGGGGAGAAGTCCTGCTCGCGCTCGTCGACGGCGAGGCGGTCGCGGCAACGTCGCTGGGCGACGGACGCGTCGTGGCCAACCCGTTCCTACGAACCGCTGACACGGTCAGGCTGCTGTCGCTGCGAGCCTCACAGATGACCGAGCGTCCCGCCCGTCGCCGGCTGCGCCTGCGCGCCGCCTGAATTTGAAGCTTCCTCCCATACCCTCCTCCCATATATGAGGTGGTGGAACCGGCCTAGGTCCCACCACCTCACCTATTTGTGAGTCCCCCCGGGCGAAGGCCAACGCAGACTAGTGACGGGAGCGCCAGCCAGCGGTCCGCTTGAAGCGCTCATTCGAGATTCGCTCGTCGTCCCGGCACACGTTGTAGATCCCGCTCGGGATGCTCAGCGCCGCGAGCAGCGCCGAGGCGGCATCGGCCACATGCAGCGTCGTGCCGTACACGTCGTACATGGGGCCGTGGCCGGTGCCCGGGCCGTCGAGCAGGCCGAGACGGAGCACCACGCCGCGCCGCCCCGCCGCGGCGAACCGCTCGGTCTCGCGTTCGGCGACCATCGCTGAGCGCATGTTGGGCGGCACCTCGGCGACCGGCGTGTCCTCGTCGGCCGGCGCGTCCTCGGGATACACGAAGGCAATCGTGGGCTGCACGAACGTCGCGACCTCGGCCTCGAGCGCCGCATCGACGAGCAATCGGACGGCCTCGGTGCGCAGCCGGTCGTTCTCCTCCCAGGCCTCGGGCTCGCCGAATCGCTCGCTGGGAGGGATCCTCGTGGCCAGATGCAGCACCGCGTCGATCCCGCTCACCGCCCGAGCCACGGCCTCGGCGTCGAACAGATCGAGCTCGCTGTGCGAGGGCGCCGACACCGTATGGCCGGCAGGTCCCGCCAGCGGCTCGAGTGCCCGCCCGAGCACGCCGCTGCCGCCGGTCACGAGCAGTTTCATCTCGGGGCTACGCCGCGAGCGCGCGGTCGAGCAGCGAACGGAGCTCCCGGAAGTGCCGCTCCCTCGAAGGCTCGTGGTGGGCCGCGGTGTCGGCCATCGTGTAGCCGTGCTGCGCGCCCTCGTAGATCTCGGAGCGGTAGCGCGCTCCGGCCTCCTCGAGCGTCCGCTCGAGCGTGGCGATCTGCTCGGCGGTCATGCTCGGATCCTGGTCGGCGAAGCCGAAGTACAGCTCGGCCGAGATGTCAGACGCCGAGCGATGCGGGCTGTCCGGATCGTCGGTGACCAGGCCCCCGGCGTGAAAGCCGGCCAGGGCGGCCACCCGGTCGGGCATGGCGGCGGCGATTCGCCATCCGACCCGTGCCCCCATGCAGTACCCGGTGAGCGCGACGGGACCGGATCCTCCTGACTCGGCCAGGAAGTCGAGGTAAGCGGCGCCGTCCGACTGGATCCGCTCCGGAGTGAGCTCGTCGATCAACGGCCGGAGCTTGGCGAAGAAGCCGCCTCGCTGCTCCGGGTCGCTCAGGTCGGGCATCGGCAGCACCGGCGAGCGCCCGGCGCGGTAGAAGACATTGGGCGCGAGCACCACGTAGCCGTCCGCGGCGATCCGCTCGATCATCTCGCCGATCGTCGGGCGCAGCCCAAACGCGTCCATGATGAACAGCACGCCGGGATGCGGTTGCTCGTCGGGGCGTGCCAGGTAGGCATCGGCCACGCCGTCCGGGGTCGTGATGTCGACGTTCTGGACCGGCATCCGCCGCGCACTATCGCAGATGCGTCCTGAGGTCCGCCTGTCAGTGTCCGGACCCGCGCCCGCCGTGTGACGACCGGTCGTCCGATCCGCGGGATGAGCCGTCGTCGCTCTCGCCACCACCCGAACCGGGGCTCGCCACAGAGACGGTGCTCCGCACGACGTGAACGCTCGTTCGCGCGGGCGCGGTCGAGGTTCGGCTCACCTGCGCGCGGGCGTGATCGTGATGGCCCTGAGGGGCCACGGCGACGCCGGTGGCCACGGCGCCGGTTACCAGTAGCGCTCCCAGCTTTACGGCGACCCCGGCGCCCGACAGCGCACCGGCCGCGGCGACGACCTCGGATGTGCCTCCCCGGCCCTCCCGGCACCGACGCGAGCCAGTTGGCCAGCGGCCAGGGCGTGACCGCGACGCGCGGTCGTGTCCCGCCTGAGCCAGGCTGGCCAGCCGCTTATCCGATTACGAGCGCAGGAGCAGGTCCGATAGCCGAGGGCTCATGAGCGGAAGGTCGAGCGCCCGACCGACGTCCTCGTAAGGAACGCACCACCGATCCCGGAGGGTGATCCATGAAGCGCCTGACGATCCTGTTCCTCGCGACCGCGGCGATCCTGCCCGTGGGCATATCGCACGCCGCCGCCCGCGCGCACGCGGCACGCAGCGCGAAGCTCCAGCTTCGGCACACCGCGCTGGGCAGCATCCTGGTGAACCGGGGCGGCCACACGGTGTTTGCCTTCACGCGGGATTCGCGTAACCACGACCGATGCGCTCAGGTTGCGGGCTGCACGGGTATCTGGCCACTCGTCACGGCCAGTGGCAGACCCGCGCTGGGTCCTGGCGTCAAGCGCTCGCTGGTCGGCACGATCAAGGTCGCCGGCGCGCGCCAGGTCACCTACGCGGGTCACCCGCTCTACACCTACATCGGCGACGCCGGCCCGGGCGACACCTCGTACGTCGGTCAGTCGCAGTTCGGCGGCAAGTGGTTCGCGCTGAACGCCGCCGGCCACATCGTCAAATAGGCTCATCGGGGGCGCTGGTCATCATGTCGGCCACGCGCTGGCGCGCGCGATGCAGCCGCGTGGTGATCGTCGCCTCGCGCACGCGCAGCGCCCGGCCGGCCTCGCGGTAGGAAAGCCCCATCACGTCGACGGCGATCAGCGCGTCCCGGAACGGATCGGGCAACGCTGCGATCGCCCGATAGAGCTCGCCGTGCTCGAGCCTGGCTTCGGGATGCACCGAGGAGCGGTCCTCGACCCAGGCGAGATCCTCGGGCTGGACGGGAAACTCGGGCCGACGGGCCGCGCTGCGCCGGGTGCTCACGAACGTGTTGCGCAGGACGCGCAGCAGATAGCCGAGGTCGTCATCCGAGCGCAGGAAGCGAGGCTTCTGAAGGACCCGCGCGAACGTCTCCTGCACGAGGTCCTCCGCCTCCTCGCGGGATCTGCACATGCTCCGGGCCGCTCTGTACAGACGGTCGGTGTGATCTCCGAGCAGCGCGGGGTCGAGCTGACGGTCAGCGCTCTGCTCGTCCCGGGCGCCGGCCGGCCAGTCCAGTGACGGCCGACCGGCGAGACCGACCGGCAACGCAACGGCTCGAGGTCCTGAGAACATCGCCACGAACGGTGTCGAAAAGCTGGTCGAGTTCGCAAGAGGACGATGGTCTTAGGACCTGGAGCCCGCTGCGGTGCCACGACCGGATCCAGTCGTAGGACCATCGTCCAATTGAGGCCCGGCCCTGCCGCGGCCTATGGTGCTGGGGGCGTCATGTCGAATGCCACTTCCAGCTTCACCTCTGTGACTTCGACCCCGCGCACCGACGGACCCGCGTCGGACGCCCGTGCCGATGGAGCCGAAGGTCCCGACGCCATCACCGTGCTGGTCGTCGACGACCATCCGGGCTTTCGCCGTGCGCTCGAGCGCGCCCTGCGACGTGCCCCGGGGCTGCGCCTGGTCGGCTCCGCCCGCAGCGGCGATGAGGCGATCGTGATGAGCGCCCGGCTCGGGCCTCGAGTGGTCGTGATGGATCTGGCCATGCCCGGCATGTCGGGCGTGGAGGCAACCCGCCGGTTGATGGGGCAGCCGAGTCCCCCGGCCGTCGTAGCATTGTCGGGATCCCGGGAGTTGATGCGAGACGCGATCGCGGCCGGCGCGTGCCGGGCGCTGCTGAAGGAGGGAGATCTGACCGAGCTCCTGACGACGATCCGTCTCGCCGCAGCCCGCTAAGACGAGTGCGACTCCCGTTTGCCGGCCGCCTGCCGGGCCGGCGCAGACGCGAGACCTCGGTCGCCGGAGCGGTCGCCCGGTTCGCGATCACCGGTCTGGCCGGACTCGCCCTGCTCACGTTCGTGGCCATCCAGCTGCTGAGCAGTCGCGGCACGTCCGAGGCGATCCGGAACGCGAAGTCGCTCACGCAGCTGGCCGGACGGGGAGTCGTGGCTCCCTACATCACGCCCGCGCTACTGGCCGGCCAACCGAAGGCGATCGAAGCGCTCGACCGCACGGTCCGCGCCCGCCTGCTCGAAGACCCGGTGGTCCGGGTCAAGATCTGGGAAGGCAGCGGGCGGATCGTGTACTCGGACGAGCACCGGCTGATCGGAGCTCGCTATTCGCTCGGCGACGCGGAGCTCGCGGCGCTGCGCACAGGTGGCGTCGACGCCGAGGTGTCCGACCTGACGGCCCCCGAGAATCGCTTCGAGCGCCAGTACCACAAGCTGCTCGAGGTCTACCTCGGCCTGCGAGCTACCGACGGGACGCCGGTGCTGTTCGAGCTCTACCAGCGCTTCAGCTCGATCGCCGCCAGTGGTAACCGACTGTTCCGGGCCTTCTTCTTCCCGGCCATCGCGGTGATGGTGCTGCTCGAGCTGGCGCAGATCCCACTTGCGGTGTCGCTGGCGCGCAAGCTCCGACGTGGTCAGCAGGAGCGCGAGGCCCTGTTGCAGCGCGCGATCGAGGCATCCGAGTTCGAACGCCGGCGGATCGCCCGGGACCTGCATGACGGCCCGGTGCAGGACCTGGCCGGCGTTTCGTACACGCTCAGCTCGGCGGTCTCCGAAGCCGAGGCCGTGGACCCCGAATTGGCCGGCACGCTCAGGCAGTCCTCCCGCCAGACCCGGGACAGCATCCGGGCGCTGAGAACGCTGCTGGTCGACATCTATCCCCCGCGGCTGCACAGCGAAGGGCTGATCGCGGCGGTATCCGATCTGCTCTCGCCGCTGTCGGCGGCGGGTCTCGAAGTCGCCCTCGACGCCGATCCGCACCTGCGCCTCCCCCCCAACGTCGAGGCGGTTCTGTTCCGGGTCGCCCAGGAGTCGCTGCGGAACGTCCTCGAGCACGCCGAGGCCACGCATGCGAGCGTTCGGGTCGAGGCCACCGACGGGCTGGTCACGCTGGAGGTGCACGACGACGGACGCGGCATCGGCGAAGTGCCGAGCGATCGGGACGAGCACTTCGGTCTGCGGATGCTCGAGGACCTCGCCCGCGACAGCGGCGGACAGCTCGAACTAGACTCGGCTGCCGGTAAGGGAACCAGGGTTCGTCTGCACATACCGCTCACATGATTCGCGTCCTTCTCGCAGACGACCACGGTGTAGTGCGCGACGGTCTTGCGCGGCTGCTCGGGAGCGTGCCCGACATCGAGGTGGTCGCCGCGGCCGCCGATGGCGACCAGGCGGTCGAACTGGCCCGCGAGCACCGCCCGGACGTGGTGCTGATGGACCTGCGGATGCCGGGGATGGACGGCTCGGAGGCGACCCGGCGCTTGCTCGAGAGCGATCCCGCCATGCAGGTGGTGATCCTGACCTCGTTCTCCGAACGCGACGAGATCCTCGGCGCGCTCGATGCCGGCGCAATCGGCTACCTGCTCAAGGACGCCGAGCCCGATGAGTTGATCCGCGGCGTGCGCGCGGCCGCCCAGGGTGACTCGCCATTGGACCCCAAGGCTGCGCGGACGCTGATCGGCTCGCGGAGCGGCGGTCAGAGCCACCCGCTCACCGACCGCGAGCGTGAGGTTCTCCAGTTGGTCGCCCGCGGGCTGCCCAACAAGCTGATCGCCCGCGAGCTGGGGATCAGCGAGAAGACGGTCAAGGCGCACCTGACCACGGTCTTCCAGCGCATCGGGGTGACCGATCGCGTCCAGGCGGCGATGTGGGCGCGTGACCACAACCTCGCCTAGGCGCGTGCACTCGCTGTCTCTGCTCGAGTGGCGGCGGGCGGTCGCCGACTTGTACGGCGAGATCCGGGCGACGGTGGATAAGCCGGCCGCCTGGCGGCGCTGGCAGCAAACCCGCGCACGCCTGTTTCGCGAGCACCCGCAGTCTCCGATCCCGTCAGACGAGCGCCCCGGCTACACGGGTCCTCACCTGTACGACTACGACCCGGCCTGGTGCCTGACCGCCTCGGTTGAGCCGGTTGAACCGAGGCGCCTGGAGATCGTCACGAGCAACGTCGAGTCGATGGCCTTCAACCGTTTCGCAGTGGCCCGCTTCGCCCACGCCGGCGTCGACCTGTCACTCGAGCTGTACTGGCTCGAGGGATACGGCGGCGGTCTGTTCGTGCCCTTCGCCGATGCCACCAGCGGCCGGGAAACGTACGGCGCCGGGCGCTACCTACTGGACACCGTGAAGGGCGCGGACCTCGGGCAGCAGGATGGCCGGCTGGTCTTGGACTTCAACTTCGCCTACCAGCCCTCGTGCGCGTATGACCCGCGATGGACGTGCCCGCTGGCCCCACCCGCCAATCGCCTGTCCGTGGAGGTGCGGGCGGGCGAACGCGTCGCAGCCAGCTGAGCGTTCGCCCCCGCTTCAGTTAGATGAGCCCGTCGCCGTCGCTCGCGCCGCCGTGATTGTCGCTGTCCTTGTCGCCGGCATTGGCGCCCTGGGGAATCCCCGAGGAGCTCGAACTGGTCGACGTGGCAGCTGGGGCGGAAGAGCTCGATGACTTGGAGGAGGAGCCGCCGCCGCAGCCGGCCACAGCGAGTGCAGCCATTACGAGTGCGACTCCCAACCACCGACGAGCTGTTATCCAGGTGAGTGTCATGTCAGTACCTTTCTTACTACCGATACTGACTGCGTCGGGGGGCGATTTATTCCCGCGCCAGACGCGGGCCCGGTCAATCCGCGATACCGAGGCCCCAGCCGCCGTCGATGATGATCTCCTGCCCGGTGATGTACTCCGAGGCGGGCGAGGCGAGAAACAGCGCGAGGGCTTTGATGTCATCCGGCCGTCCGACCCGGTGCATTGGGATGTCCTTGGAGATCGCCGCCTGCACGTCCGGATTGTGGGCGTGCCCACCGCCGATGTTCGTGACGAAGAATCCGGGCGCGATCGCGTTCACCGTGATTCCGTCGGCGGCCAGTTCCAGCGCCGCGGAGTGCATGAAGTGCCGCGCCCCGGCTTTCGCCGCCATGTAGGCGGAGCCGATCACGCCTTCGATCTTGGTCGCCGCGAGCGAGGTCGTGACGATGACGCGTCCGAACCCGCGGGGGCGCATGTGACGCGCGGCGGCGCGCACGGTGGCGAAGATCCCGTTCAGGTTGATGTCGATCACCCGGTTCCAGCGCTCGTCGGCGTAGTGCTCGATCGCGCCCTCCGCCACGCGCGGGCGAGTGCCGCCGGCCCACGCCCCGACGAAGCCGACGCCCGGGTCGATGCCGGCGTTGGCGAACGCGACGTCGAGCCGGCCGTACTCCTCGGCGGCCTCGTCGATCGCGCGGTCCAGGGCGGCGTGGTCGGTGACATCGGCGACCGCACCGCGCACGTCGAGTCCGTCGGCCACGAGACGGGCCGCGTGCCCGCCCAGCGCCTCGGCGTCCACGTCGATCAGCGTGACCCGTGCGCCGTGAGCGGCCAGCACCTCGCCGTAGGCCAGGCCGAGGCCGCTGGCGCCGCCGGTCACGATCACCCCGAATCCCGACACGTCGAATTGCGAGGACACGTTCATGAGCGGCGGGAGCCTATCGCGCCGGGAGTCCCCAGGACGACATCGACCAGGTCCCCGGTCGCCTCCGGGAGCAACGGCGATCCGGTCCACAGCCGGCGATAGAAGATGGCCCCGAGCAGGGCGGCCGTCGCCAGGTCGGGATCGACCTCCGCGCCGACTTCGCCTTCTTCGATCCCGCGGTCGATCAGATCGATCAGCGCCTGGCGCCGCTCGGCCGCGTAGCGGTGATGAAACTCGCGGACGCGCGGATCGCGCTCGGCCCCCTCGATCAGGGCCGGGATGCAGCGCGACCAGGTCGAATCGAGCACCACCTCCGCCAGGTGCCCGAGGAGGAGCGCGAGCGACTCGCGGACAGGCCGGTCCCCGAGGTCCGGCACAAGCTGCTCGTGGAAGGTCTCGAACGCGTCGGCGATCAACTCGAGCTTGTCGCTCCAATGCCGGTAGATCGTCGATTTCCCGACACCAGCTCGCCCGGCGATCGATTCGATCGTCACCCCTCCGTACCCGACCGCGGCCATCTCCTCGACGGCAGCCCGGAGGATCACCATGCGGGAACGCTCCACGCGAGGGTCGGTCATCTACTCATCGATCAGGAGAAATGAAACGTTGACGTATCGCTACGAAACGCGTACGTTCTACAGAGTAAACCGCACGAGGAGGACAACATGGCCAAGGTCAGCGTCCGCTACATCGTCGACGACGTCGACGCCGCGATCGAGTTCTACTGCGGCAAGCTCGGATTCCACGAGGACATGCGCCCCGCGCCGCCGTTCGCGATGCTCTCTCACGGAGATCTGCGGCTGGTCCTGAGCGCACCTGGTGGCGGTCCCGGAGGCGGCGCGGCGATGCCCGACGGGACGTTGCCGAAGCCCGGGGGCTGGAACCGCTTCCAGCTCGAGGTGGAGGACATCGAGGCGACTGTGGCCCGGCTGCGTGACGGTGGCGTCACGTTCCGCAACGACATCATCACGGGAGTGGGCGGCAAGCAGATCCTGGTCGAGGACCCCGCCGGGAATCCCGTCGAGTTGTTCCAGCCCACCCGGCAGGAAGCAAAGCTCTGATCGACTCCCGCGACCGCCCCACGGTGGTAGCGTCGCCGACCGATGACCGGGCACGCACAAACCGCCGCGCGCATGATCGCCGCCGGGCGGGTGCTGATCGGCACGGTCCTGTTCGCGGCGCCCGACCTGATTGCCGCGTCGTGGATCGGTGACGACGCACGGACGGGCGGAGCACGCGTGGTCGTGCGCGCGCTCGGGGCGCGCGATGCCGCGCTCGGTGCGGGGACGCTTGCCGCGGCCGGCGACGACGCCGAGTTGCGGAGATGGCTGCTCGCCTCGAGTGCCAGCGACGCGGCCGATTTCGTGGCCACGCTGGCCGGGCCACGCACACCCGCCCGCACGGCCGTCCTGGGCCTCTCCGCCACGGCCGCGGTGGCGGGAGTGATCGCCGCGGCATCCGTTTAGCGCGCGCATACGTATCAGCTCCCGATGAGCTTCCTGCAACCCGCACCGCCGCCGTTCGACCTCGACGAGTGGCGGGCCAAGCCGTACCTGGCGCGGCTCAGCGCCAACTGCCAGGACTGGGCGGTCAACGGTTTCGGGCCGCCGGACGTGGTGTTCCTGCTCTACGCGATCAAGCTGGTCATCTACGTCGTGGGCGCGGCGGCGGTGATCTCGGCCACTCCCGGGCTCGGGGGCCTGGGCGACATCGGCCACTGGTGGACCGAGCCGATCGTCTACCAGAAGTTCGCGGTGTGGACGCTGCTCTGGGAGATCCTCGGGCTCGGGTCGGGCTCGATGCAGCTGACCGCCCGCTATGGCCCGGTGATCGGCGGCGTCCTGTACTGGCTGAGAGCAGGCATGGTGCGCCTCTCACCCTGGCCCGACAAGGTGCCGCTGACCCGTGGCCACCGGCGCACGCTGCTCGACGTCGGGCTCTATGCCGGCGTACTGGCGGTCGGCGTCTACCTGCTGGTCTCGAGCGGGCAAGCGCTCCCCGGCACGGCCGGGCGGCTCCACCCGGCCGGCATCGCGATCCTGCTCGCGCTATGGGGGCTCCTCGGCCTGCGCGACAAGGTCTCGTTCCTGGCCGGCCGCCCCGAGGTGTACGGGTTCCTGCTCCTGGTCTCGCTGTTTCCGGCCCACACCCTCCTTGTCGGATGGCAGTTCGTGATCTTCTTCATCTGGTGGGGCGCCGCGTCGTCCAAGCTGAACCGCCACTTCCCGTACGTGATCGCGGTGATGGTCAGCAACACGCCGTGGAACCGCTCGCGCCGGGCCAAGGCCAACCTGTACCGGCAGTGGCCAGAGGATCTGCGTCCGGGCCGGCCGGCCGAGCTCGGCGCGCACCTGGGCACGGCGGTCGAGTTCGGGCTGCCGCTCGTGCTGATGGTCTCGCGGGGCGGCGCGATCGGGACGATCGCGCTAGTCGGGATGATCATCTTCCACGCCCACATCACATCGACGTTCGCGCTGGGCGTGCCGATGGAGTGGAACCTGTTCATGATCTTCAGCCTGCTGTTCCTGTTCGGGCACTACGGAAGCGTCCCGCTCTCCACGCTCGATGATCCGCTGCTGATCGCGTTGCTGCTCATCGGCGGGGTGGCGATCCCGGTCGTCGGCAACCTCTTCCCCGAGAAGGTCTCGTTCCTGCCCGCCATGCGCTACTACGCGGGCAACTGGGCCACCAGCCTGTGGCTGTTTCGCAAGGACACCGGAGCCGAGGCCAAGCTCGACGAGCGGGTGGACAAGGTGGCCCGCGTCACGGTCGAGCAGCTGGCCAAGCTCTACGGACGCGACACCGCCGAGTACTTCCTCGAGAAGGCCCTCGCGTTCCGCTCGATGCACAGCCACGGCCGCGCACTCAACGCCCTGGCCGCCCGCGCCGTCGAGAACGTCGACGACTACTACCTGCGCGACGGCGAGATCGTCGCCGGCGTGGTCGCCGGCTGGAACTTCGGCGATGGCCATTTCCACGGCCGGCAGTTGCTCGACGCGGTCCAGGAGCAGTGCGGCTTCGAGCCGGGCGAGCTCCGCATCGTCTCGCTCGAGGGACAGCCCGCGCACACGCCTCGCCAGCACTACTCGATCTACGACGCGGCGGCCGGTCTCGTCGAGGCCGGGTGGGTTGATGTGGCCGAGATGGTCAGGCGTGGACCGTGGCTCGAGGAGTCGTTCGACTTCCCGGTCGTGGTCACGCACGCCGGCGGCGGCCGGCAGCCCGTCGTCGCATGAGCGAAGCGATCGTCGTGGGTTCCGGCCCGAACGGGCTCGCCTGCGCGGTGGCGCTCGCCCAGAAGGGCCTCAAGGTGACCTTGCTGGAGGCGCAGACCCAGATCGGCGGCGGCGCGCGAAGCGCCGAGCTGACCCTGCCCGGCCTCGTGCACGACATCTGCTCGGCCGTCCACCCGATGGCGGTCGGCTCGCCGTTCCTGCGCTCGCTCGGCCTCGAACGGCACGGCCTCGAGTGGCGCTGGCCCGAGGTGGACTGCGCCCACCCCCTCGACGACGGCAGCGCCGGCACAATGCTGCACTCCATCGAGGCCACAACGGCCGCGCTCGACAGCGACGGCCCGGCCTGGCGCCGCACCTTCGGCGCTTCGGCGGCCGCATTCGCGGAGCTGTCCGACGATCTGCTCCGTCCGGTGGTTCACGTGCCGCGGCATCCGATCGGCCTGGCGCGCTTCGGGATGCTGGCGGCGCTGCCCGCCACGGCGGTGTCGCGGCGATGGCGGACGCCACAGGCCCGTGCCCTGTTCGGCGGGATCGCCGCCCACGCAATGAGCCCGTTGAGCCGGCCGATGAGCGCCGCGGTGGGCACGGCGCTGGTCTGCTCCGGGCACGCATTCGGGTGGCCGGTCCCCCGCGGCGGCTCGCAGGCGATCACCGACGCACTGCTCAGCGTCCTGGCCGAGCACGGTGCTCGGATCGAAGCCGGAACTAGGGTCCGGTCGCTGTCGGACCTGCCGCACGTCGACGCCGTGGTGCTCGACCTGGCTCCGCGCCGCGTGGTCGACCTGGCTGACGGGCGCCTGCCCGCCCGGGTCGAACGCGCCTACCGGCGCTACCGCCACGGACCGGGCGCGTTCAAGCTCGACCTGGCCGTCGAGGGCGGCGTGCCATGGACCAACGAGGCGTGCCGGCGCGCCGGCACCGTCCACGTGGGCGGCTCGTTCGAGGAGGTCGCGGCCGCCGAGCGCGCGGTCAACCGCGGCCGGATGCCCGAGCGCCCGTTCCTGCTGGTCGGGCAGCAATACCTCGCGGACCCCGAGCGCTCCGCCGGCAACGTCCACCCGGTCTGGGCCTACGCCCACGTGCCGGCCGGCTTCACCGGTGATGCCGAGGCGGCGATGGTCGGGCACATCGAACGCTTCGCCCCGGGGTTGCGCGAACGCATCGTCGCCCGAGCCGTTCACTCGACCACCCAGATCGCGGCCGACAACGAGAACTACATAGGCGGGGACATCATCAACGGCGCCAACACCCCGTGGCAGGTGCTGGTCCGCCCCCGCCTAACCATCGATCCGTACCGCACCGGGATCCCGGGCGTGTTCATCTGCTCGGCCGCGACGCCACCCGGCGCCGGCGTGCACGGCATGAACGGATACAACGCCGCGCAGTCGGTCCTGCGCTGGATGTCGCGCCGCGCCTGACCCCATCGGGGCTTCGCAAACTCTTCGCGTCGTCTAACCGAGATCCGACGCGGCGCCCCGAACCTGTCCCCATGCAAACGGTCACGGAGGATCCGCAGACCCAATCGCCGGGGCCGGCACCGCTCGAGGCGGAGATCGTGCTCCCGGTCTACAACGAGGAGCGCGCGCTGGCGCCCGCGGTGTACCGGCTACACGACTTCCTGTCCCGCCGGCTGCCGTTCACCTGGCAGATCACGATCGCCGACAACGGCAGCACCGATTGCACAGCGGAGATCGCCGACACGCTGGCGGGGAGGCTCGACCGCGTGCACGTGCTCCGCCTCGAGCAGAAGGGCCGCGGCCGGGCCCTGCGTGCCGCATGGTCGGCCAGCCCGGCCCGGGTCGTGGCCTACATGGATGTCGACCTCTCGACGGATCTCCGTGGCCTGCTTCCCCTGCTCGCTCCGGTTGTCTCCGGGCACAGCCACGTGGCGATCGGGTCGCGGCTGGCCTGCGGATCGAGCGTCGCGCGGGGTGCCAAGCGCGAGCTCATCTCGCGCGCGTACAACCTGATCCTGCGGACCGTCCTGCGCGCGAGGTTCACCGACGCGCAATGTGGCTTCAAGGCGGTGCGCGCCGACGCGTTGGCCGATCTGCTGCCCGCGATCCGCGATCAAGGCTGGTTCTTCGACACCGAGCTGCTGGTCCTGGCGCAGCGCCGCGGGATGCGGATCCACGAGGTGGCAGTCGACTGGGTCGACGATCCGGACTCGCGCGTGGACATCGTGGCGACCGCCCTGGACGACCTGCGGGGCGTGGCCCGGCTCGCGCTGGCCGTGCCGATCACCCGGTTCATCGCGATCGGCGTCGCCTCGACCATGGCCTACGCGCTGCTGTTCCTGGCTCTCGCCGGAGCGATCGGGTCGGCCGCCGCCAGCGCGACCGCCCTCGCGCTCACCGCGGTGGCCAACACCGCGGCCAACCGCCGGCTGACCTTCGGCATCCGTGGTCGCAGACACCTCGGACGCCAGCACCTCGCCGCGTTCCTCGTGTTCGTGATCGCGCTCGGACTGACGAACGGAGCGCTCGCCGTCGTGCACGGCCTCGACCCGCACCCGGCTCGCCTGATCGAGGCCGCTGCCCTGGTCATGGCCAACCTGGCCGCGACCGCCACCCGTTACACCGCGCCCGCCACCTGGGTGTTTCGCCCACGGAGCGGACCGATGTCGGCCGGCGAGCTTTCCTAGTAAGCGACGGGTGGAGCCACGCTCGAGTTCCCGTTCACGGTGATCGCCGCTCCGGACGGAGCGACCAGCCACCACCGGGCGCCGAAGCTGTCGCTGCCCTGGCCCTTGGTCGTCCCCGGGCCGGAGTCCACCACGAAGTAGTACAGCGGGTGACCCTTGTAGCTGACCTGCTTGCGGCCGTCCGAGCGGGTGATCGTGGCGAGATTCGCGGATCGAGCCCCACCCGACGCCCGCGGAGCGCTGTCGCTGAACACGGGCGGCCAAGCGTCGGTGCAGGGGCTCGAGCAGTTGGACTTGCCGGCGTCGTCGCCCACCCACATGTAGAGCGCCCGGCCGGACGAATCGGTGAGATAGGTCCCGTCCGGGCCGGTGACGGTCTTGATCGTGACGGGGCCGGTCTGAGCCCGCGACGTACTTGACTTGCCCGCCGCGGACGACCCGCCCCCGCATCCCACCACCAGCGCCGCGGTGCAGATCTGGGCTGTGAGGAGTGCGATCTTGATTCGCGCGAGCATCGTCCGTCATCTCTCTCGACACCACCATCGAGCCGTTCCTTCCCAGCGCACTAGAGTCTCAGTGCACCGTGCCTGCGACCGAGCGCCATCCCGTGTTCGCCAGGCTGTACCCCCGGATGAGCCTGGGCGCCGAGCGCAACGGCGCTGCCGAGCATCGCCGGATGCTGCTCGCCGGCCTCGAGGGGCGCGTGATCGAGGTCGGCGCCGGAAACGGTCTGAACTTCGCCCACTACCCACGCGGGGTGACCGAGGTGGTCGCGGTCGAGCCCTCGCCGTATCTGCGTGGGCTAGCGGTCCAGGCGGCGAGCGACGCCCCCGTCTCGATCGAGGTCCGGGATGGGACCGCCGAGGCGCTGCCCGCGCAGGACGGCGAGTTCGATACGGCCGTCGTCTCGCTCGTGCTGTGCTCGGTCTCCGACCAGCAAGTCGCCCTGCGCGAGATCGCTCGTGTCCTGCGAG
Source organism: Solirubrobacteraceae bacterium (assembly GCA_035252415.1). Lineage (GTDB taxonomy): Bacteria > Actinomycetota > Thermoleophilia > Solirubrobacterales > Solirubrobacteraceae > Palsa-465. Next base: position 1,660 of record DATFDC010000138.1, on the reverse strand, counting down.
CCGGCGGCGAGCTTCGCTTCTACGAGCACGTGGTCTCGAACCGCCCGAGCACCGCGCGTATCCAGCGCGCGCTCGACGCCACGGTCTACCCACCCCTGGCCGGGGGTTGCCACTGCTCCCGCGACACCGGCGCGGCCATCCGCGACGCCGGGTTCGAGGTGCGCAGCGAGGAGCGCTTCGCGTTCAAGGCGAGCCGGATCGCGCCGGCGGTCGCGCACATCCTGGGCGCCGCCCGCCGGCCGTGAGGCCTCAGCTCAGCGAAAGAACGCGAACGTCCGAAACTCGATGCTGTGCCGCGGCGTCGCGGTGTCCACGGTCGGATCGCGGAAGGCCGTGTGCACGACCCGCCAGGCCCGGCTGTGGTCGGAGTCGTTGAACACGAAGAACAGCAACTCGTCGCGGGTCATGTCCGGGAAGTACCACCACTCGTGCTCGGGGCTGTACACGAACTCCGAACCGCTCGTGACCATCTTGGACTCGTCGACCGGCTCGGTCATGGGGTCCTCGGGCACCTTGTCGACGAAGTAGAGCTGGTTGGCCAGACCCTCGTCCTCGCGCACGCTGCGGAAGTCGCACAGGGCGAGCGGCCAATCCTGCGGCGGCGGGCTGAACACACGCCACACACTGGTGGCCAGCACGCGGCTGTAGCCCGGGCCGTCGGGAAACTGCTCCGCATACACCCGGGCGGCGGTCTTCGCGGCGCCCTCGGGCCCGTAGTCAATGTGCACGAGCGCAGCCTGGGGCTGCGATGCGTTCTCGGCCGGGGCAGCCGACCGGCGGCGCACCCAACCGCGCGAGACCACCTCATCGGCGCCCGTGCGCTCCCGTACGAACTCGACCACCTCCGGGATGTAGACGGCGTCCAACTCCTCCTTGTCGGTGAAATCGCGCACAGCGCTCGGGTGGCGCACGATCTCGAAGCCATGGGTGTCGAGCCGGAAGCTGTCCTGCACCGGACGCGCGTTGCGAATCGGCACCACGTGCGATTCATAGGCGCCGGTGTTGACGCTCGCCCCGGGTGCGGTGAAGCGACGTAGGACGGTCGACTGCGGGGACAGGTAGTGCAGTTCTCCCGGTACGCTCGTCACCTGCTCGGCCACGCTGCCGGTCGTCATGGTGGGTCCTCTCCTCTCGGCTGGGTCGCAACGAGCGCGCCTATTCGCGGCGGAAGTAGGCGGCGTTCTTCTCGATGTAATCCTGCCACTCTGGCGGCACCATGTCCTCGGGCGTGATCGCATCGACCGGGCACGCCTCCACGCACGCGTCGCAGTCGATGCACTCCTCCGGGTCGATGTACAGCTGCTCCGCCTCCGCGAACTTCGGCGAGTCGGGCGTGGGATGGATGCAATCGACCGGACAGACCTCGGTGCAGCTCGCATCCTTGACCCCGATGCACGGCTCGTTGATCACGTACGCCACTGCAGGCTCCTGTTCAAAGTCGCGTTTCTCTAGTAGGAGTGTGAAAAACTAGCACCGGTTGGGTGCTTTGCACATCATCACTGGGTAAAATCAGAATCGTGATCGATCTCCCCGCGATCGCCGATCCCGACGACGCGCTCTCGCAGCCGACGCGGGCGCGGTTGTTCGCTCTGCTCTGCGACCTCAAACGGCCCGCCGGAACCGCCGAGCTCGCCGAGCGTCTGGGCTTGCATCCCAACGG